>CACZTJ010000041.1 GCA_902784065.1 uncultured Prevotellaceae bacterium
AGGATGATACGTCCTTCAGCCTTCGTCACCTCATTGATGACGCTCTTCAGACGTTCCTCAAACTCACCTTTATATTTCGCACCTGCCACGAGGGCACCCATGTCGAGTGAGTAGAGCTGTTTGTCTTTCAGGTTCTCTGGCACATCACCACGCACGATACGTCCTGCGAGCCCTTCCACGATGGCTGTCTTACCCGTACCGGGTTCACCAATCAGGATTGGGTTGTTCTTGGTACGACGCGAAAGGATCTGCAACAAGCGGCGAATCTCATCGTCACGGCCAATCACAGGGTCAAGCTTACCTTGACGGGCCAGATCAACGAGGTTCTTGGCATATTTCTCGAGCGACTGATAATTATCATCAGCCGACTGCGACTGCACCTTCTGTCCCTGACGCAGAGCTTGAACTGCCTGCATCATCTCCTTCTCGGTGCAACCGGCATCCTTCATAATTCGTGCTGCAGTAGAGTTTACATTGAGCAGGGCCAGTAAGATGGGTTCTACAGAAACGAACTCGTCGCCCATTTTCTGTGCTGTCTCCTGCGCACGCACGAGTACATTATTACTATCATTAGAGAGATAGGGTTGCCCGCCCTGCACCTTCGGCAGATGTTTGATCTCCTGTTCGGTGAGCAATTCAATCTGTTGGGCATTTACCCCGAGTTTCTGGAAGATGAAGTTCGTTACGTCCTTCGCCTTCTCCAATACTCCTTTGAGTATATGTACAGGTTCTATGACCTGTTGGCCGTTCATCTGGGCTGTATTCACTGCCTGTTGTACGGCCTCTTGTGCTTTGATTGTAAATTTGTCGAGTGTCATATTTAAAACCTCCTATTTTTGCTGAAGAAACATCAAAGGGTATGCCTTAGGAAGAAATACTGACAAATTGTCTGAGTATTCTGACGATTCGTCAGTTGGTCTCGATGCGAACGCTCATTTCCAAAAAGTAATGAATCGCCCATCAAAAAGTGGCTTTTCGCAATACGAAAAGCCACTTTTCATCATCTAATAAGTTACATTTTACATCGTCACCTCAACGGTGTGCTTACCAGCAGAGTAGGGGATGACGGTGCCATCAACGGGCTTGCCATCAAGGGTGATGGACTTCACACCCTTCTGAGCCCCGTTCGGATGGATGGTGATCTCGTACTCCGCGTCGCGGAACTTACGGTTCACGGTGTAGTCGGTAGCCGTCTCAGGCAGACAAGGATCGATGCGGATACCATCGTAGTCGGGTTTGATACCGAGGATGAACTCAGATACCGTGTACCACATCCAGGCAGCCGTACCTGTCAGCCAGGAGTTCTTACCCTCTCCGGGACGGAAGGCATCCTTACCAGCCACCATCTGACAGTTCACGTAAGGCTCCACCTTGTGCAACGTCTGGTATTTCTCTTCCACGTATGAAGGTAGGATCTTCGCATAGTGTGCCCAGGCATCGTTACCACGACCAGCCAGTGTCTCACCAATGATAACCCACGGGTTGTTGTGGCAGAAGATACCGGCGTTCTCCTTATAGCCCTCAGGATAAGAAGAGATCTCACCATATTCATAAATATACTTTGAGAAAGCAGGATTGTTGAGTACCATACCATGCTCGCACTCGAGGTACTTCTTACAGGAGTCGAGAGACTTAGCCACCATGCCGTCTTCAGCACCGATCTCGGCCATCGTACACCAGCCTTGCGACTCGATGAAGATCTTGGCCTCGTCGTTCTCATTAGAACCGATCTTACGTCCGTAGAAGTCATAGGCACGGAGGTACCATTCGCCATCCCAACCATCCTTCTTCACGGCAGCAATCATCGCATCGACAGCCTGCTGCATGCGGGCAGCCTCGTCGTCCTTACCGAGTTTCTTACAGAGGGCGACATAATCCTTACCTGTCACAACGAAGAGACCGGCAATCATCAACGACTCAGCCTTGGTGCCTTCTGATACATTCTCGGTAGTCTGGAAGCTCTCATTGGGATCCCAAGAGAAGCAGTTCAGGTTCAGACAGTCGTTCCAGTCGGCACGACCAATCAACGGCAGCATGTGAGGACCGAGGTTCTTGATGACATGATCCATCGAGATCTTCAGGTGCTCAAAGAGTGTTACCTCCGTACCGGGCTGGTTGTCGAATGGCACCATCTCATCGAGGATCGAGAAGTCGCCTGTCTCTTTGATATAAGCTACGGTACCGAAGATGAGCCAGCAGGGGTCATCGTTGAAGCCACCACCAATGTCGTTGTTACCGCGCTTGGTGAGGGGCTGGTACTGATGGTAGCAACCACCATCGGGGAACTGTGTCGAAGCAATGTCGATGATACGCTGACGGGCACGTGGCGGAATCTGATGAACGAAGCCCACAAGGTCCTGATTACTATCACGGAAGCCCATGCCACGACCTACGCCGCTCTCGAAGAATGAAGCCGAGCGCGAGAAGTTGAAGGTAACCATACACTGGTACTGGTTCCAGATGTTCACCATGCGGTCGAGTTTGTCGTTGCCGGTCTTTACCTTATAGATATTCAGGAGGTTGTCCCAAAGGGCGCAGAGCTCAGCGAATGCCTTATCCACCTTCTCAGTGGTGTCGAGTTCAGCGATGAGGGCATGTGCCTTCTTCTTGTTGATCACCTGTGGTGCCTCGAATTTCTCGTCCTGTTCATTCTCGATATAACCCAGCAGGAAGACAAAATCCTTCGACTCACCTGGCTTCAGTGTAACCTCGATATAATGAGAGGCAATAGGGCTCCAGCCATGGGCATGACTGTTGCGGGGCTTACCCTCCATCACGGCCTGTGGGTCGGCAAACGCGTTGTAAAGACCTACGAAAGTCTCACGATCGGTATCGAAACCCTGAATGGGACTGTTGACATGATAGAAAGCGTAGTGATTACGACGCTCACGATACTCGGTCTTGTGGTAGATGGTGCTGCCTTCGATCTCAACCTCACCAGTAGAGAAATTACGCTGGAAGTTCTCCATATCGGTTGCGGCATTCCAGAGACACCACTCCTCGAAAGAGAAGAGCTTGAGGTTCTTCACCTCGCTGGACTCGTTCTTCAAGGTGAGTTTCTGTACCTCGCACCATTTCTTCAAAGGTACGAAGAAGAGCACAGATGCCTCGACACCGTTCTTACGACCCGTGATACGAGTGTAGCTCATACCATGACGGCACTCGTAGAAGTCGAGCGGTGTCTTACATGGTTTCCAACCAGGGTTCCACACGGTATTGCCATCCTTGATGTAGAAATAGCGTCCACCGTTATCCATCGGTACGTTGTTGTAGCGATAGCGGGTGATACGACGGAACTTCGCATCCTTATAGAAGCTGTAACCGCCTGCTGTGTTAGAAATCAAAGAGAAGAAATCCTCGTTGCCTAAATAGTTGATCCAGGGCCAAGGGGTCTGCGGGTCTGTGATGACATACTCGCGATGCTGGTCGTCGAAATGACCGTAACGTTTTTGTTCCATATAAGTTTTGGTTAGATATAAATTTCGGGCAAAGATACAAAAAGTTCTGAAAAGCGAATCATTTTTTTGAAAGAAAAAGTAAGTTTTAGGTAGAATTTTTGGATATTTGACAGAAAAGGATTACTTTTGCACAATATTATATTATTCATTGAAGAAGAAAACGTGATGAAATACGCATTAGTGACGGGAGCTTCCCGAGGTATAGGAAAGGCCGTAGCCCTGCGCCTTGCTGCTGCAGGTTGGCCTGTAGTGATTAATTTCCTGAGTAACAAAGACGCTGCCCAGCAGGTAGCCGACGAGATCACAGCCAATGGGGGAACCGCAGAGCTGTTGCCTTTCGATACCAGCGATCCTAAGGCTATTGAGGCGGCTCTGACCCAGTGGGAAGCAGCACATCCTGAAGACTGGTTCGGTTGTCTGGTGAACAATGCCGGTATCCGTCGTGACAACGCGATGTTCATGATGTCCGACGAAGACTGGCATCGCGTGCTCGACACCACTCTGAATGGCTATTTCTATATCACCCGTCAGTTGCTGAAGCACATGATGCCTCGTAAGCGTGGCGGACGTATCATCAACATGGCATCGCTCTCAGGTGTGAAGGGTCTGCCCGGACAGGCTAACTACAGTGCTGCCAAGGCTGCCATCATCGGTGCCACGAAGTCGCTGGCTCAGGAAGTAGGTGCCCGTAACATCACGGTGAATGCCATCGCACCAGGTTTTATTGAGACCGACATGACAAAGGGACTGCCTGTGGATGACCTGAAGAAGATGATTCCTGCAGGACGTTTCGGAAAACCAGAGGAAGTGGCAGCACTCGCTGCCTTCCTGGCATCTGATGAGGCTGGGTACATCACTGGTGAGGTGATAAATATTAATGGTGGATTATATACCTAACAAAAACTATAAAGATGATGAAGAAAATGATGCTGACTGCCCTCGTGTCACTGTTCGCCCTTTTGGCACAAGCACAAGAGTTCTCAATTATCAGTGGCGATCCCTCTGCTTTCAAGCAGAAAGGCAAAACTACTAATGTGGTGTTTGATTACAAAGAGGCTAAGCGTGCAGACTTGAGTAAAAAGGAACTTGGGGATGTGAATGTCATGGATTACCTGAAGGAAAACGACCCAAAGGTTTATAATAATTGGGACAAGCACATGGAAGAGTGCTTGGAGTGGTTCTGTGACCGTTGGAACAATGAGAAGAAAACCTTTGTGAAAGCTATTGAAAAAGGTAAGGGTGATTATGTCATTAAGATTCATGCCGATTATATTGACTTTGGTAACGTTGCTGCTGCTATGTGGAACTTCAATAAGCATAGCGGTGGTGTGATGATGCGTGGCACTTTTAGTATTGAAGATCAAGACGGTAACGCGCTCTGCGTTGTGAAACTGAATGATTTCCGTGGACAGTCTAACAGGACTATCAGTATGAAATATCCCACCGCAGGACGTCGTTTGGCCCTCTTCCATAAGGGATTGGCCAAGGATATGCTCGAATTCCTCTCGAATCAGTAAAACGATGGAAGAAAAAGAGAAGATTAGAGCCTTACTGGAAGACGCCTTACCACTGGTAGACTTCGACTCTGATTTCCTGTTCAGTGAACTCGACTCCTTAGGGGTGACCACCATTCTGATGGTACTCTCTGATGCCTATGGTATCAAGCTGGAAGCTACCGATGCCACGCCGCGCAACCTGAAGTCGCTCGACAGCCTGGAAGCCCTTGTCGCTTCGAAGTTGAATAAAGACTAGATGGGGTATCGGGCAATAGCCTTTGCCACGACATAAGCAGTGGTCCAAGCGGCCTGAAAGTTGAAGCCGCCTGTGACACCATCGATATCAAGTACCTCTCCTGCAAAGAAAACGCGGGGGAGGTATTTGCTTTCTAAGGTGTTGGCATCTACCGCAGCGAGACTGACGCCGCCACAGGTGACAAACTCATCCTTGAAAGCGGCACGGCCTGCGATCTGATAGCTGTCGTTACAGAGGCTGTTGGTCAGACGGTTCAGGTCTTTCTGTGTCAGGTGCTGCCAGCGATACTGACCGCGTTCACCTAAGGTTTTCTCCAACAGATAGGTCCATAGGCGGGCAGGGAGATTAAAGGGGCGTATAGTAGCCAGTTGCTTCTGGGGATGCTGTGACATGATGGACTGCAGTTCAGTCTGTACCTCCGCGTCTTTCCTACTGCTCCAGTTGATGGCAAGGGGCATCTGATATTGATGGCTATGCAACTCACGGGCTGCATAGCTGGAGAGACGCAGGATCGCAGGTCCGCTCATCCCCCAGTGTGTGATCAGCAGTGGACCGGAAGCCTTGAAGTTCGTGCCGGGGATATAGGCAGTAGCCGTCTCCACCACCGTACCCATGAGGGCTCGCAAGGCTTCGTCGGTGATGTTGAAGGTAAATAATGATGGTACCGGCTCTTCTATAGGTTCAGAGACCATAGGCAATAAGGTCTTGGGCATACCACCGGTTGTCACGACGATGAAATCATAATCTTTCAGTTCTTCGAGCGAAGTAATCTTCCGTTCTGTCTGTATCTCTACCCCCAAACGTTTGGCATAGAGCAAAAAAGTATTGATGATGGTGTGTGAATCCTGTGAGGCGGGGAACACGCATTCATCCTCTTGTGTGACCAATCGTACACCATGCTGTTCGAACCAAGCATAGGCATCCTGATAGTTGAACGTCTTAAACAACCGCTTCATCAGACGGTGCCCACGGGGATAGACTTGTGAAAGATCGCGCACGGAAGCAAAAGAGTTCGTGCAGTTACAGCGCCCACCGCCAGAGACCTCCACCTTCGCCAGCACCTTCTTCGATTTCTCAAAGATGGTTACTTCCATCGTTGGCATCATCTCCTTTAGGTTGATGGCCAGGAAAAAGCCTGCTGCACCGCCGCCGATAATCGCTGTCCTCATAGAGCTCTTAGCTTGTCGAAAGGTTATTTCTCAACCAGTATTCTTGCATCAACCGCCACCACGCCATTCTCATCAGCTAACAGCGGATTGAGATCGATCTCCTTAATCTCCGTTGCAAAGCGGAGGAGGGTAGAGAGGCGTACGATAATATCTGCATATTTCTGTTCGTTAATGCCCTTCTGTCCACGTGTACCCTTCAGAATCTTATAACCTCTAAGGGAGTGGATCATTGAGAAAGCCTCACCATAAGTAAGGGGTGCAAGACCTGAAGATACATCTTTCAACACCTCGACGAAGATACCACCCAAGCCACAGAGCACTACGTGCCCGAAGCGCTCCTCGTATTTCGCACCAATAAAAAGTTCCGTACCTTTCAACATCTTCTGAACCATCACACCTGTGGCATCTTTGATCTGCATCATACGGTCGAACTCAAGGGCCAGATGTTCTGGGGTGCGGATATTAAGTGCCACGCCGCCCACATCGCTCTTGTGAATGGGACCTACGACTTTGGCTACGACGGGATAACCCACACGATTGGCAAAGGCTGTCAGTTCCTCTTTCGAGGTGCTGACCAGCTCGGGCACAAGTGGGATACCTGCACATTCCAGGATGTCACGCACGGTCTGTGGCTGGACATAACCGTTGGCATCTAGGCCAAAAATGATCTTATTGAACCTGGGGATATCAATTCCATAAAGCTGTACCTCTGGGGGAGCGGGCTGAGGTGTGCGCATAATCTGTGAGAGGGCTGTTGCCAATGTCACCTCATCACTGAAGTTTACATGCCCGCGCTTCAGGAATGCTTCCACCTCAGGGCCAGCAGTATGCAGACTCGGTAATACGGGGAATATCGGTTTCTTGCATTCCTTGATCTTTTGATCCAGCACATCATAGGCCTCATAGAGTTGGGTGAGTCCCGGTGTACCATAGATAACGGCGATGGCGTCGATTTCCTCAAACTTGTTTTCACAATAATCGATGACAATTCCTAACTGTTCTGGTGTACCAGTGGCCAGGAAATCGATGGGGTTTGACACTGCGGAACCTGGGAATAACTTCTCCTTCAGTTCGTCCGCTAAAGCACCTTCCAGTTTTGGCACGTTCAGTCCACCCTTGGAGAGGGCATCAGTCAGCATGACACCAGGACCGCCAGCATGTGTGACAATAGCGAAGTTTTTTCCGTTCAGGGGCGGCAGCGTAAAGATACAACCCACGGTAGTAAGTTCTTCACGTGAGAAACAACGCACAATACCTGCCTTGCGGAAGAGTGCCTCTACCGCCGCGTCAGAAGAGGCCATCGCACCGGTATGAGAGGAGGCTGCCCGTGAACCGCTTTCTGAAGCACCCGACTTGATAGCTGCAATGCGACAGCCCTTGCGAATCAGGTTGCTGGCATGGAAGAGCAGTTTGTCGGGGTTGGAGATATTCTCGATATAGAGTAGTTTTACCTTGGAGTTGGTCTCAGCATTAAAGTTATCGTCCATATACTGCAGCACGTCCTCGATACCAATCTGTTTGCCATTACCGATGCTCCACACGCTGTTGAACTGCAGGCCTTTGCTCACGGCACTCTCAAGGATGAATACGGCTGTAGCACCTGAACCACTGATGAAATCCACTCCTTTCGGGTTGAGATTCGGAATAGGTAGCGTGAACACACTATGATGGCGACGGTTCAGCAAGCCAATGCAGTTCGGACCGATCAGGGCAGCCCCGTACTCTTTGCAGGTGTCAAGGATGCGCTGTTCCAAAAGGGCACCTTCGTGCGTCTCCTCACTAAAACCTGCCGAGATAATCACGAAAGCCCTGACACTCTTCTCACGACAGAGATAATCGACATAGTCGGGACAATACTTGGCAGCCACCACAAGCACTGCCAGGTCTGTTTGTGGAAGGTCCTTTACATCGTGACAGGCCTTGATGCCCTGCACCTCGTCTTCTTTCGGGTTGACGATACTAAGTTCACCTTCGAATCCGCCGTTGATGATGTTCCTCACAATGGCACCACCAGGCTTATGTACATTGTTGGAGCCGCCTACTACGACGATACTCCTTGGGTTGAGCAGTTGTTCGTTTATCATAGGTGCAAAGATAGTGCAAATCGAATAAAATACCAAATTTATTTGGATATTTTTGAGAAGCAGCTTATCTTCGAATGAAATTCAAAGATAATATAATAATTCATAATTTCCAAATGAAATTCAAATTAATTCTTTACCTTTGCCAAATAAATTTGGCGAAAGTGCTCGCGCTCGACAAAAAAGAATGAATTCTTTTGTTTTGTTCTCGCTTAATCGCACTTTTGCATAGTTAAACCAATAAATGGTTAAAAGATGAAGAAATACATATTCTTGTTTATCGTTATGATGATGCCCATATTTCTTTTTGGACAATCTTACGCGGCTCTTTGGAGTCAAGCAAAAGAGGCGGAGGAGAAAGATCTTCCTCAGACGCAGTATAAGGCATTACAGAAGATTGTGGCCAAAGCCGAGAAAGAGAAGGCCTACGGACAGCTTCTGAAGGCTGAACTGAATGCGGCTCAGGTGATGAGTCTGATTGCGCCCGACTCGTTGAAACCTGCTGTGCAGCGTATCCAACAGCGTGCCGAGGCTACCCAGGACGAGGTATTGCGTCTGGTGTATCAGACCGTGCTCTATCGTGTAATCAGCAATAACAGTGATCTGGAGCTGAAGGCCATGCTCCCTAATCTCACTCCCCAACTCTGTGAGAAACTTGCAAATATCAAGGAAGATGAATACGTGCCTTTCGTTATCAAAGGCTCCGACAGCCATTATTTCAACCACGACTTACTGAGTATCGTGGGCTATGAATTAAACGACCAGGAGACCCTTTATAACTATTATAAACAGGCTGGTCAGCGTGAGGCAGCCTGTATGGTTGCTGCTGACTGGAAACAGTATTCCAGTATTGAGGAACTTGATGCTCTCATCGAGGAATATCGCGACCTGAAGGAATGCGGTGAACTGGCCATTGCCCGTTATGAACGGATGTACTCACGCCCGGTGGCAGAGCGTATCGCCTTTATCCATGAGGCGCTTAAGCAATGGGGTAGTTGGAGACGTATGGGCACCCTACGCAATGCAGAGAAAGAGCTCTCCAATCCCCAGTTTTATGTGAACTATGACCATCAGGTCGTGACTCCCCAACAGTCACAGATCGTCAAGTTTGATCGTCTGCGCCATCTCTCCTCCCTCACGATGAAGGTGTATCGACTGGATGCCAATGGTGATTTAGATGCATCGCCTTCTTACGATAACGGTTATCAGAAGGTGAAGAAGCTTATCAAGGGTGTTGCTGCCGAGGAGACACGTATCTTCACGGGCAAGGAACCTTATGAGTTCTTTGAGGATTCTCTGGCACTCCCGTCTCTGCCTGTGGGTGTCTATATGGTGGAGTTCACCTCTATACCAGTCACAGAGCCTGTGCGCCAGCTCTATTATGTTACCGATGTCTATACCATTATGGAGCCACAGCCTGAGGCATTGCGCTATGTAGTGGTGCATGCTTCTACAGGTCAGCCCATCGCTGGTGCCCATCTTCGTATTACTAACAGAATCTATGGTGATGACCAAGTCGTCAATGCGGTGACAGATGCCAAGGGCGAATATCTCTACAAAACCAACAACCCCAGACAGCCCCGTAATGTGTTTGCTTATACGGGGGACGATAAGGCTTGTCCGGAGCTCAATGCCAACAATCAGTATAGTTATTACAAAGGTCAGGACAACGTGCACCGTACCTGTATCTATACCGACCGGAGCATCTATCGCCCGGGGCAGACCGTTCATGCCGCAGCCATCCTCTATGAGGTAAATAAAGGTATGGAGCATCAGGTGGAAGGTGCCCGTGAGGTGGTGTTCACGCTTCTGGATACCAATCGTAAGAAAGTGGCAGAGAAAGTAACAACCACTGACGAATACGGAACATGTGCAGCTGAACTGACTATCCCATCATCAGGTCTTTCCGGTATGTTCACGGTGCGTGTCAACGGACAGTCCTACACCATCCGTGTAGAGGAATATAAGCGTCCTACGTTCCATGTTGATTTCCCGGAAGTCAAGGAGGCCTATGCTGCAGGCGACACCCTCACTGTGAAAGGTGTGGCCATGAGTTATGCCGGTGTGCCTGTGCAGGATGCGAAGGTCAGTTACAAGGTCACCCGCCGTACCGCTTTCTGGTGGTGGTCCTACAGCCGTTACTGGGATACTGCTGTGATCGGTCGTGGCCAGGAAGGGGTAGAGGTCTATAGTGGTGTCGCCAAGACCGATGATAAAGGTCAGTTCGAGGCCCTGTTGCCATTCGATATGCCGGAGACCAGTTACCCGATGTTCTATAGTTTCGTGGTGAGTGCCGATGTCACCGATATTGCCGGTGAGACCCGTCATGGTGAACTCTCCCTGCCGCTTGGCAATCGTAAGCAGGCTTTGAGTGTGGATCTGCCTGAGAAGGTGCTACGCGATGAACAGCCCAAGGCCACCTTCCACCTGTTGAATGCCGCCGGAAAGAATCTGGATGCCACTGTGCGCTATCGGATTGACCAGGGTAAGTGGCTTACCGTGAAGACTCAGCAGCCTCTAGCCATGACTGATAAGCTGAAGAGTGGTAAGCATACGCTCGAAGCCATTTGTGAGAACGATACTCTCCAGCGCGATTTCGTGGTGTTCTCGCTCGACGATACCGTCCCTGCCACAGAGACTGACGACTGGTTCTATCAGTCAGCCACTCAGTTTCCTGCCGACGGGAAACCTGTTACTATTCAGGTTGGCTCGTCAGCACCTGATGTCCATATCGTCTATAGCATCTTTGCCGGTGAGAAAGTCATTGAGAGCGGTGCCATCGACCGAAGCAACCAGCTGATCAATCTCAAGCTGACTTATGAAGAAGCTTACGAGAACGGTTTGCTGCTCTCCTATGCCTGGGTGAAGCAGGGCAAGTGCTACACCCATACCGCCAGGATCAGTCGTCCGCTGCCCGACAAGAAGTTGAAGCTGCAGTGGACCACCTTCCGCGACCGACTGAAACCCGGTCAGCAGGAAGAATGGACACTAACTGTGCTTGATCTTCAGGGAAAGCCGGTAGATGCCCAGTTGATGGCAACCCTCTACGACCAGAGTCTCGACCAGCTGCAGGCTCATCAGTGGTCGCTTTCACCTTATTATAATCTGCCGATGCCCAACAGCAACTGGGGCTTCCCAACCCGTTATTCGATGTCGGGTAGTGCCTCTTACAGTTGGAAGCATGATGCTGTCGGCCAGCTGGTGTTCAGTAAGTTCGACAAGGATGTCTATCCTTCACCCTACTACCGGCATCATTATTTCACCCGTGGAGAAGTGATGGGGGCTCGTCAGAAGATGGCAGCTTCTGCCATGATGGTTGAGGAGGCAGCCATGCCGATGTCTGAGCCGATGGAGAGGGATGCCGATCAGTCAGAGTCAGCAGATACTAAGGCCAACGGCGCTGTGGCTGAGGCTCCTCAGGAGGAATCTGTACAGGTGCGTGAGAATCTGAACGAGACCGCCTTCTTCTATCCCCAGCTTACCACTGCTGCCGACGGCTCTGTCGCCCTGAAGTTCACATTGCCCGAGAGTCTTACCACCTGGCGACTGCTCGGTCTTGCCCATACCAAGGATTTGTGTTACGGCACCATCGAAGGACTCTCTGTGGCTCAGAAGGATGTGATGATCCAACCCAATGTGCCGCGCTTCCTGCGTGAAGGGGATGCCGCCACCATTGCAGCCCGTATTTTTAACACTAGCGAGAAAGATCTTTCGGGAACGGCCGTGCTGAAACTGATCAACCCGGAAACCAATGCCGTCGTTGTGGAACTGAAGCAGCCTGTGGCCATGAAGGCAGGTGGTACTACTCCTGTCACCTTCGACCTCGACACCTCTTCGCTCCTCGCTGCTCAGTCTTCACTCCTCATCTGTCAGATGATGGTCAGCGGTGCCGATTTCTCCGATGGCGAACAGCATTATCTGCCCATTCTGCCGGCTACGGAGCACGTCACCGTCACTGTACCGGTTACCCATCATCATCCGGGTGTAACCACCGTTGATCTGTCGAAGCTTGTACCCGTTGATGCTACCCAGCCCAAGCTCACGGTGGAATATACCAATAATCCTGCTTGGCTGATGACGCAGGCCCTTTCTGTGGTGGGCACGCCCGACAACGACAATGCCATCTCTCTGGCCGCTGCCTATTATGCCAATGCCCTCGGTCGTCATATTCTCCAGCAGAACCCACAGGCCAAGACGGTGTTCCAACTCTGGAAACAGACCGACGATACCACCTCGCTCACCAGTGCCTTGGAGAAGAATCAAGAGTTGAAGGACCTGTTGCTCAACGAGACCCCTTGGGTGCTCGATGCCGACGATGAGACCGAACAGAAACAGCGCATGGGTGATTTCTTCGATGAGAACCTCATGCAGAACCGCCTGCAGCAGTCGCTTGATAAGCTGAACAAGCTCCAGCGCAAGGATGGTTCCTGGAGTTGGTGGCCTGAGATGCCGGGCTCTTTCTATATGACCGTCAGCATCAGTGAGATGCTTGTCCGTCTGAATGCAATGACCGGTGAGAACCGTGAGACTGCCGCTATGCTCTCGTCAGCCTTTAAGTTTATGGGCAAGGAGATTGTGGAAGAGGTCAAGGAGATGAAGAAGTGGGCGAAGAAAGGCCAAAAGCCCACATTCCCCAGCTTCAAGGCCCTGCAGTGGCTTTATCTTACCACCCTCGACGGACGCGAGTTGCCAGCTGATGTACAGGCTGCCAATGCCTATCTGATGCCGCTGCTGAAGAAAGAGATCAAGAACCAGTCACTCTTCGAGAAGGCCCTGACAGCCGTCATCCTCTCGAAGACTGAGCCTAAGCGTGCTGCCGAGTATGTGCAGTCGCTTAAGGAATACACCGTGTATCGTGAGGATATGGGCCGTTACTACGACACGCCGCGCGCCACCTATTCCTGGTTCGACTATAAGATACCCACACAGACCGTTGCCATCGAGGCCATGCAGCGCCTGACTCCCTCTGACATCGAGACGATCAGCGAGATGCAGCGTTGGCTGCTCCAGTCGAAGCGCACACAGGCTTGGGATACGCCCATCAACAGTGTGAATGCCGTCTATGCCTTCCTACAGGGCTGCAATGCCCTCGCACCGCAGGAGCTGTCGGTACTCAAGGTCGATGAGACACCTCTCGAACTGCCTAAGGCCACCGCTGCCATTGGTTATGTGAAGACCAATGTGGCACCTGCCAGTCAGACGCTCACCATCGAGAAAACCTCAGAGGGCACCTCCTGGGGGGCTGTCTATGCCCAGTTCATGCAGCCCACCAAGTCGGTTGAGGCTTCTGGCTCAGGACTCACCGTCACCCGTGAGCTGCTGACAAAGGGTGAGCTCAAGGTAGGCGACCGTGTCAAGGTGCGTATCACCATCACTGCCGACCGCGACTACGACTTCGTACAGCTCATCGACCGTCGTGCCGCCTGTATGGAGCCGGTGCGTCAGTTGAGCGGTTACACTCAGGGTGCCTACTGTACCCCGAAGGACTGCACCACGAACTATTACATCGATATGCTCTCCAAGGGAAAGCACGTCATCGAGACAGAATACTATATCGACCGTACCGGCACTTACGAGACAGGTCTCTGTACCGTGGGCTGTGCCTATGCCCCAGAGTTCAGGGCTACGGCGAAATCCATCACGATCACAGTAAAATAACACGATATGAAGCATCTATATGTTTTTCTTTTATTATTGCTGCCTTTAAGTGCATCCGCACAACGGATCACCATCGACAAACCCACCATCGAGTGTGGCCGTACCGGTTATATGCAGCCCGTCACCGCCACCTTCGAACTCCGTAACAGAGGCCATCGCCGTCTGTATATCGAGAGCGTGAAACCCGATTGCGGCTGTACCGGCGTGTCGTTCCCCAAAGAGGTTGGGGCAGGGGATAAGTTCACCATCCAGCTTACCTACGATGCCCGTCAGCTCGGTCGTTTCCATAAGATGGCAGCCATCAAGAGCAACGGTTCCAAGGACCCCATCTATATCACCATGAAAGGTCTTGTGGTGGCAGAGCTTGAGGACTATACCGGCAACTATGCCTATAAGATGGAAGACCTGTTGCTCGACAAGCAGGAACTGGAGTTCGACGATGTGAACAAAGGCGATGCGCCCGTTCAGGAGATACATATCATGAACGATGGTGCTGATCCCATGACGCCCACCGTGATGCACCTGCCATCCTACCTCAGTGCCGAAGTGACCCCCGAACAGCTGTTGCCCGGCAAGACAGGTACTATTAAGGTGACACTTGACACGGAGAAGCTGCGCGACTACGGTCTGACACAAACCACGGTCTATATTGGTCGTCAACTCGGTGAGAAGGTCAGCGAAGACAATAGCATGGGTGTGAGCGTGGTGCTGCTGCCCGATATGAAGCAATTCGAGTCATCCAACAAGGCCCTTGCCCCGAAGCTCCAGATCTCTACTACCGACATCGACTTTACCAACTTCGAAGGTAAGTCGAAGAAGTCAGCAGAGGTGATTCTCCAGAATACTGGCCAGTCGCTGCTGCGCATCTCGTCGATGCAGCTCTTTACCCGCGGACTGAAGGTCACCCTCGACCAGCGTGAGATCCAGCCGGGTCAGTCCACCAAGATCAAGATTACAGGCATCGCTGATGAACTGAAGAAGGTGCGCTCCCGTCCGCGTATCCTGATGATCACCAACGATCCCGATCATGCCAAAGTTGTCATTAATATCAAGAAATAATATGGAACATCCCGAGAACAGCTCAGAATATGCAGGCTTGCAAGTGAACAGTGGTGTCGAGCAGCCCTCGATCATCAACCCCTATCTGAAGCGCAACCGCATTCGTCGTCGTGAACTCTCACCGGCAGAGATGGTGGAAGGCATTATCAAGGGCGATGTCACCGTGCTCTCACAGGCCGTTACCCTCATCGAGAGTGTGAACCCCGACCATCAGGCACGTGCCCAGGAGGTCATCAACAAGTGTCTGCCCTATAGTGGCAACAGTGTCCGCGTAGGTATCAGCGGCGTGCCCGGTGCTGGCAAGTCCACCTCTATCGACGAGTTTGGCATGCATGTGCTCCGTGAGAAGGGAGGCCGTCTTGCCGTGTTGGCCATCGACCCCTCCAGCGAGCGCACCAAAGGCTCTATCCTCGGCGATAAGACCCGTATGGAGAAGCTTGCCCAGCATCCCGACTCCTTCATCCGCCCTAGTCCGTCGGCAGGCTCCTTGGGTGGTGTGGCCCGTAAGACGCGTGAGACCATTATCCTCTGCGAGGCAGCGGGCTTCGATAAGATCTTCGTCGAGACGGTGGGTGTAGGCCAAAGCGAGACTGCCTGTCATTCGATGGTGGATTTCTTCCTGCTCATCCAGGTGGCAGGCACGGGCGATGAGCTGCAGGGTATCAAGCGCGGTATCATGGAGATCTCCGATGGTATCGTCATCAATAAGTGCGACGGTGATAATGTAGATCGTTGCCAGATGGCTGCCACGAACTTCCGCAACGCCCTCCATTTCTTCCCCATGCCTGAGAGGATATGATCTACCAGTATATCGACTTCGTAAAGCAGAACGGCTATTTCGAGTATCGTCGCAATGAACAGTCCAAGTACTGGATGTATGAGAGCATCAACGAGCACCTGCGGCTTAACTTCTATAACAACCCGCTCATCAAGTCGCAGCTGGGTGCTGCTGAGCAGACCGTCTTGGCCGGACATAAGACCTCGTTCGTCGCCGCCCAGGATCTGTTAGATGAATACTTTAATCTCTTAAAGAAATGATACAGATAGAAATCGATGAAGGCAGTGGTTTCTGCTTCGGTGTGACCACCGCCATTAAGAAAGCTGAGGAGGAACTTGCACAGGGCAAGACCCTCTATTGTCTCGGTGATATCGTCCACAATGGTATGGAGTGCGAACGCCTGCGCCAGATGGGACTGATCACGATCAACCACGACGATATGCGCGAGCTGCATAATGTGAAGGTGCTGCTGCGTGCCCACGGTGAGCCCCCTGAGACTTACGAGCTTGCCCGTAAGAACAATATCGAGATCATCGATGCTACCTGTCCTGTGGTGCTCCAGCTCCAGAAGCGCATCAAGCGGCAGTATGATGAGAATGCCACTCAGATCGTGATCTTCGGCAAGAAAGGTCATGCCGAGGTCCTTGGTCTCGTTGGCCAGACCGAATCCAAGGCCATCGTTATCGAGAACTTCGATGAGGTGACAAAGCTCGATTTCACCCGCGACATCTATCTTTACTCCCAGACCACGAAGTCGCTCGATGAGTTCCATCGCATCATCGACTATATCCAGTCGCACATAGCGGAGGGTGCCACCTTCAAGAGCTTCGACACCATCTGCCGCTCGGTAGCCAACCGCATGCCGAATATCTCCAGCTTTGCCACAAAGCACGATCTCATCCTCTTTGTCTGTGGTCGTAAGAGTTCCAATGGAAAGGTGCTTTTCAACGAGTGCCTGCGCGTGAACCCCAACAGCCATCTGATAGAAGACCCCTGTGAGATTCAGTCGGAGTGGTTGGAGGGCATCCAGACCGTCGGCATCTGTGGTGCCACCAGCACCCCCCGTTGGCTGATGGAGCAGTGCCGCGATGCCATCCTTGCCAAAGGCGTCTGAAAAAGAATCGCCCCCGCTAAGCATCGGCTTAACGGGGGCGAAAATGTTATAATGCACCATGAAAAGGCCAAAAATCTGCAAAAGTTGAAGCATTTCGAGTTTTTTTGTTTCAGAATGGAACTTAAAACGTATTTTAAGGGTTAGAATTGATATAAATCAAAGAAATCGCTAAAAAATGTTCACTTTTTAAGCTGAAATGTGATTTTTTTATAAAATTATTCGTTTTTTAGAATATTATGCATTATTTTTGCACCCCAAAGGTCGAAAAATGGCAATGAGGTAGTATCCTCTGCGTCAGAGACGTCTTTTTATATATAATAAGGTGGAAAAATGAATAATTTACAATATAGATATTCAATTTAATAACCAAAAGAGAGAATTTATGAAAAAAAGACTAACGATGTTTTTAGCCGCTATGCTCCTTTGTATGGGAACAGCGCTGGCTCAAACAAAAGTTTCTGGTACTGTGCTCTCACAGGATGACGGTCAGCCCATCATCGGTGCTGCCGTTAAGGTGGTAGGCACCAGTACTGGTATGTTGACTGACGTAAATGGACGTTTCAACATTGCATTGCCTGCTGGTAAGAACCAGCTGGAGATTAGTTATCTCGGTTATCTGTCTCAGACCGTAACAGCCAAGAACGGCATGCGTGTGTTCCTGAAGAGCGATGCTCAGGCACTCGACGAGGTGGTTGTTACCGCCATGGGTATTACCCGTCAGCAGAAGACCCTGGGTTATTCTGCTCAGACACTGGATAGCGACGAGCTGACTGTTGGTAAACTGACTGATGTAACAAGCGCTATGGCCGGTAAGGTGGCTGGTGTGCAGATCAACACCACATCAAGCGACCCTGGTCAGGCTAACTCAGTGATCATCCGTGGTATCAGCTCTATCAATGGTAGCAACCAGCCCCTCTACATTGTAGATGGTGTGCCCCTCGTACAGACCACCTTCCGTGGTTCTCAGAAGGAGCAGGATCAGTTCCAGAATGCAGTCGGTGGTGTGTCAAACATCAACCCGAACGATATCGAGAACATGACCGTGCTGAAGGGTGCTGCTGCTACCGCTCTGTATGGTAGCCGCGCTGCCAACGGTGTGATCATCATCACCACCAAGACCGGTAAGAAGCATGGCGACCGCAACTTCCAGATCAGCTACGATGGTAGCTTGTCATGGCGTAGTGTTGCTACCCTGCCTAAGATGCAGAACAAGTTCGGTCAGGGTTGGAATGGTAAGCAGACCTTCATCGAGAACGGCTCTTGGGGTCCTGAGATGGACGGTAGCACACAGGTGTATGGCCCGATCTGGAACCATCAGCAGCTGATCCACAAGTATGAGGCTGTGAATGACAATATCAAGGATTTCTTCGAGTCAGGTATCAACACCTCTCACAGTGTTGCCCTGAACGGTATCAGCGGCGACCAGAAGATGACCTACTATCTGAGCTACTCTTTTGCTTCAGATAACGGTATCCTGCCTGGTGACAAGGATACTTACAAGCGTCACACACTGGCTTATCGT
>CACZTJ010000042.1 GCA_902784065.1 uncultured Prevotellaceae bacterium
TTTGCAATAACATCTTTCAGACGCATCAGCCTGCCTAATCACAGGGCGGTTTACGTCGTCAAATGCTCCGGATTTTCCGAAATGCGGGTGCAAAGGTACGAATAAGCGAGCAAAATACCAAATAAAATTGTATTTTTTTTGTATTTTCGAGCGAAAGTACTTTCGAACGAAGTCCAAAGGTACAAATATTTTGGGAAATACCAAAGTTTTTCAAAGAAAATGTGTACCTTTGCACCCGAAATTACGTAGTTTTATTATGCAGGATATCAGAAACATTGCAATTATTGCACACGTAGACCACGGCAAGACGACGCTCGTGGACAAGATGATGCTGGCCGGAAATCTGTTCCGTGAGGGACAGAACCTGTCATCTCAGGTGTTGGATGCTAACGACCTGGAGCGTGAACGAGGCATCACCATTCTTTCAAAGAATGTTAGCATCAATTGGAAAGGTACAAAGATTAACATTATCGACACCCCGGGACACTCTGATTTTGGTGGCGAGGTGGAACGTGTGCTCAACATGGCCGACGGCTGTCTGCTGTTGGTCGATGCCTTTGAGGGTCCGATGCCCCAGACGCGTTTCGTTCTCCAGAAGGCCCTCCAGATTGGTCTCAAACCCATCGTGGTGGTCAACAAGGTCGACAAGCCTAACTGCCGCCCTGAGGAGGTCTACGAGATGGTGTTCGACCTTATGTTCTCGCTCAATGCCACCGAGGACCAGCTCGACTTCCCCGTTGTGTATGGCTCCGCCAAGAACGGCTGGATGGGTGAGGACTATAACAAGCCCACTGATAATATCACTTACCTGTTGGATAAAATCGTCGAGGTTATCCCTGCTCCTAAGCAGATTGAGGGTACGCCTCAGATGTTGATTACTTCACTGGACTATAGCTCTTATACAGGCCGTATTGCCGTAGGTCGTGTACACCGTGGCTGTCTGAAAGATGGCATGCAGGTGACTATCGCCCATCGTGACGGTTCTATGGAGAAGACGAAAATCAAGGAACTTCATACTTTCGATGGTATGGGACATAGCCGTATTGATCAGGTTGACTGTGGTGACATCTGTGCTGTCATCGGACTCGAGAAGTTCGAGATTGGCGACACCATCTGCGACCTTGAGAATCCCGAGCCCCTGCCACCTATTGCTATCGACGAACCCACCATGTCGATGCTTTTCCAGATTAACGACTCACCGTTCTTTGGCAAGGAGGGTAAGTTTGTGACCTCTCGTCACATCAACGACCGCTTGGAGAAGGAATTGGAAAAGAACCTCGCTCTGCATGTCGAGCAGTTTGAAGACTCTACCGATAAGTGGGTTGTCTCTGGTCGTGGCGTACTTCACCTCTCCGTACTCATCGAGACCATGCGTCGCGAGGGCTACGAGCTGCAGGTCGGTCAGCCTCAGGTTATCTACAAGGAGATAGATGGTAAGAAGTGTGAGCCTATCGAGGAACTCACCATCAATGTCCCTGAGGAGTTTGCCTCGAAGATGATTGATATGGTCACCCGTCGTAAGGGTGAGATGACTTCGATGGAGAGTCAGGGCGACCGCACGAATATTGAGTTCGACATCCCCTCACGTGGCATCATCGGTCTGCGTACCAATGTATTGACTGCTTCTCAGGGTGAGGCCATCATGGCCCACCGCTTCAAGGAGTACCAGCCCTATAAGGGTGAGATAGAGCGCCGTGTCAACGGTTCGATGATTGCTTTGGAGACCGGCAATGCCTTTGCTTACGCCATTGACAAGTTGCAGGACCGCGGTAAGTTCTTCATCGACCCAGGTGAGGATGTGTATATGGGTCAGGTGGTTGGCGAACATGTGCACGACAACGACCTTGTCATCAACGTGTGCAAGGCCAAGCAGTTGACCAACGTCCGTGCCTCAGGTACTGACGATAAGGCGCGTATCATCCCGAAGGTGGTCATGTCACTGGAGGAATGCCTGGAATACATCAAGGAAGACGAACTTGTTGAGGTTACGCCGAAATCCATGCGTATGCGCAAGATTATCCTTGACCACGATCAGCGAAAGAAAGCAAATAAGAACTAAGCGATGGAAGTTATACAGAGTTTTACCATCGATCATACACATCTGAAGCCCGGCATCTACGTCTCACGCGAAGATAAGGGCTTCACGACGTATGACCTGCGTATCACAGAACCGAACAAGGAACCGGCAGTGGCCCCGGCAGCTATGCATAGCATGGAACACCTGATGGCTACATGGTTCCGCAATTCTCGTGTGAAGGAGGATGTGGTGTATGTAGGTCCTATGGGCTGTCTCACGGGAATGTATATCATTATGACAGGCACCTATACCGTTGAGGATATGCGTCAGCTGACCATCGAGTGCTTGGAGTGGATACTTACCCAGACAGAGGTGCCTGCCACGACGCCTGAGACGTGTGGTAATTGTCTGCTCCACGACCTCCCCATGTGTCAGTGGGAGAGTCGCCGGTATCTGGACCGCCTGAAGAACGACTTCCACTCAGAATACACGAAACTCCAGATTGTGCTGAGTGATGGTCGGCAGTTTGCTGACGCCTAAAGGCTCTCAACAAAAGTTTTGGTGATGGTAAACGAGGTGTCGGCCACGGTATCCCAGAAATTGTGATATTGTGACGCATCGGTGTCTCTTAGAGGAATATCGCTGACAACTCGGAAAGAGATAAACGGCACCTTGTTGATATAGCAGGTCTGGGCAATGGCACACGACTCCATATCCACAGCCTTGGCCTCGGGGAAATGACCGATGATTTCACGCATCTTGTCCTTGGAATCAACAAACCAGTCGCCAGTAACAATCAATCCTGGTTTGGCACCGGTCTTTATCGCTTTTTCCAGCAAGTCGGCATTGGGCTTGAAACGAGTGGGCATGCCTTGTACCTGACCGTAGACGGTCGTGTCGTCAATGGCTTTGCCACAATAGACGTCGTGGTAACACAGCTCACTGCTGACCACCACATCCTGGATGTTGATATCATCACCGTTGCCACCAGCACAACCACTGCTGATGATGCAGTCGGGGTGGAACTCGTTAATCATCTTCTGTGCACCAAGGGCGGCATTGACCTTGCCAATGCCACACTTCTCTACTCTCACATTGCCGTCATTGAACAACTGTTGCAGCTGTCGCAACTCCTTGTCCATCGCTACGATAATACCGATTTTCATATGTTTTATATGTTTTGCGCACAAAGTTACGAAAAAAAATTGTAACTTTGCACGCAAAATGAGAGAAAACATGAAAAATTGGAAGCTGTGGCTACCCGACGTGGTGGTCGTCTTGTTATTCGTAGTGATATCGTTTGCCTACTTTTTCCCCGCTGACATCGAGGGACGTGTACTCTATCGTCATGACTCTTCGGCAGGACGCGGAGCAGGACAGGAGGCTGTGGAATACCAGCAGCGTACCGGTGAACGTACGCGTTGGACGAATGCATTATTCGGCGGTATGCCAACCTACCAGATGTCACCATCCTATCACAGCACGTCGCTATTGTCGAAGGTGGAGACGATATACCATCTGGGATTGCCAGAGAACGTATGGTATGTCTTCGTTTACCTGCTAGGCTTCTATATCCTCCTTCGTGCTTTCGACTTCCGTGTCTATCTGGCGGCCTTGGGAGCCGTGATATGGGCGTTTAGCAGCTATTTCTTTATCATCATCGCTGCCGGACATATCTGGAAGGTGATGGCATTGGCTTACCTGCCACCTATGATAGCAGGTGTGGTACTGGCCTATCGGGGGAAATACCTGTGGGGTATGCTGGTGACAGCGTTCTTTGCTGCCCTGGAGGTATTGGCGAACCACGTACAGATGACCTACTATTACCTGTTTATCATCTTGGCAATGGTCATCGCTTTCTGTATCGACGGACTCATCAAGAAACAATATCAGCACCTTCTTAAGGCAACCGCAGCCTGTCTGGCAGGTGCTGCCATCGGTATCTGTATCAATATCTCGAATCTCTATCATACGTGGGAGTATGGCAAGGAGTCCATGCGTGGAAAGAGCGAACTGGTGAAGGCCAATAGTGCCAATCAGACCAGTAGTGGCTTGGACCGCGACTATATCACACAGTGGAGTTATGGCATCGATGAGACGTGGACGCTGCTTGTTCCTAATGCCAAGGGTGGTGCTAGTGTGCCGCTCTCCCAGAGTAAGACGGCCATGAAACATGCCGACGAATACTATACAGGCATCTACCAGCAATTAGGTCAGTATTGGGGCAATCAACCGATGACGGCAGGACCGGTATATGTCGGTGCCTTCGTGCTCATGCTGTTCGTCTTGGGCTTGTTCATTGTCAAAGGACCGCTGAAGTGGGCATTGTTGGCTGTAACCATCCTGTCCATCCTCCTCTCGTGGGGACGTAACTTCATGCCGTTCACAGACTTCTTTCTGGACTATATCCCGATGTATGCGAAGTTCCGAACGGTAGCATCTATCCTGGTCATCGCGGAATTCACCATTCCCTTGCTGGCCATGCTGGCCCTGAAGAAGTGGATAGAAGAGACCCACCCCCAACCCCTCCCTGTAAGGGATGGGAGTGGTCGCTCTCAAGTTCAGAAACCATCTACTCCCCTCACTCGCAGGGAGGGGCTGGGAGTGGGCCTAGCCCTGTGTATCTCCTTCGCCCTTACAGCGGGCGCTTGTCTGCTCTTTGCCCTGATGCCACAAACCTTCTTCCCTGATTTCATCAGCTATAACGAGATGCAGGCTATGAAGCAAATCCCTGCCGACCAACTGACACCACTGCTCAACAACCTCACCGAGATGCGTGTAGCGGTATTCACTGCCGATTGCTGGCGCTCGTTCTGGATTATTGTCATCGGTACGGCATGTCTGTTGCTCTATCGCTATCGTAAGATGAAGGCCCAATGGATGATTGCTGCACTTACCGTACTCTGTCTGATTGATATGTGGCAGGTTAACAAACGCTACCTCAACGACGGCATGTTCGTGTCAAAGACCGTCCGTGAGGAACCAATGCCGAAAACAACGGCTATCGACCATATCCTACAGGACAAGTCACTGGACTACCGTGTACTCAACCTCGCCACATCGACCTTCAATGAGAACGAGACGAGTTACTACCTGAAGAGCATCGGTGGCTATCATGCTGCTAAGCTTCGTCGTTATCAGGAACTTATCGATGCGCATATCTCGCCGGAGATGAATAGTGTCTTCAAAGCCGTCAGCGAGGCTGCCGGTGATATGACACAGGTCAATGGTGACAGCATCTATCCTGTGCTGAACATGCTCAACACGAAATACTTCATCCTGCCTTTGCAAGGTGGACAGACAGTACCTCTCGCTAACCCTTATACCTATGGTAATGCGTGGATTGTTGATCGTATCCACTATGTCAATAATGCCAATGAGGAACTGGATATGGTAGGACGCCTGCCACTACGCCATGAGGCGGTGGCTGACAAGAAGTTTGAGGAACAGTTGGGACAGGCAGTCCTGCAGGATACGCTGAGTCGTGTGACCATCACCGCCTACGAACCTAACCAACTGACCTACGAGGTGAACTCTGGAAAGGGTGGAGTAGTGGTGTTTTCAGAGATCTACTATCCAGGCTGGACGGCTACCGTCGATGGTGAGGAACAGCCTCTGGGACGTGTGAACTATGTGTTGCGTGCCTTACAGGTGAAGCCCGGCAAACACGAGGTGGTGCTGAGTTTCTTCCCCAAGAGCATCAATCGTACGGAGACTATCGCCTATACAGCCTACGGCTTGCTGCTGCTTATTCTATTGGCACTGGCATGGACAGCATATCGTCATCGTCGTCGTCAGCAGACTCCTCAGGATTAAGACGGAAACGAACATAGGCTTGATGACCATACCAGGCCACAACGCCAAAGCAGCACAGTGCCAGCAGGAACGATACGTTGATGCTGGGAACACCCAATAGGGTGATACCGCTATTGGCGATAAGTGCTTGGAGGAGTGGAAATACCGAACCGCCCACAATGGCCATAATTAGACCTGCACTGCCCACTTTCACGTGGTCGCCTAACCCCTGCATGGATATACCGAAGATGGTGGGGAACATCAGCGACATGCAACCACTGACAAAGACGATGCAATACAGACCATTGCGGTCTGTAAACAGGATGGTGCCCACAATACCAACCATGGCGGCAACACCGGCAAAAGCCAGCATCCTGCTGGCACTGAACCAGCGCATCAGCCAGGTCGAACAGACACGACCAATGGCAAAGAACAACAACGATAGGAAGGTGAACTTCTGTACCTCCTGAATGCATACCTGCTCGGTCATACCTTCAGCCGTGAAGATGCGGGTGCCATACTGTATAATGAAGGTCCAACACATCAGCTCAGCACCGACATAGCAGAATTCCGCGATAACACCGTCACGGTAATTCTTTTTCTCCATCAGCAGTTTGATACGGTCACGCAGATTGCGAGTGACACGCACACCTGTAGGCTCGGGAATCTTCACGACCATTACCAGTGCCAACACGGCAACAACAATGATACCCATCACGATATAGGGCTGTATCATCACGCCGAGGTCGTGGTCCTTGATGGCATTGAATTGTTGCATGGGCATGGTCATACGCTGCTGCGCATCGATAGGACTCAGCTTCGAGAATACCTCACTGGCCAACAGCCAACCACCGAGGTTTCCAAAGGCATTGAAGGTCTGGGAGGCATTGATACGCAGAATACCATGCTTCTTATCGCCCAGACAATAGACGTAGGGGTTGCAGCAGGTCTGCAGGAACGAGAGTCCACAGGTCATCACAAAATAGGCAGACAAGAAGGGGTAATAGTCACCAATCCATCGGGAGGGTACAAAGGCCACCGTACCGAAGGCAAAGAATATCAGACCAGCAACGATGCCCCATTTATAACTGTATTTCTGGATGAGTAGGGCTGCCGGGATAGCTACGCAGAAGTATCCCAGGTGGTAGAAGACGGATATCAAGGACGCCTCACCCGCTGTGATGCGGAAAACTTTGGAGAAGTTACCGACCATCGGAGTGGTCACATTACTGGCAACACCCCAAAGGGCAAAACAGATAGTGATGAGCCACCAGGCCGTCAGTTGACCTTTGTCATCAATATGTAAAAATCGGTGTTCACGTGTTGTAGTTTCCATAGTCTTGGTCTTTTTCTTCGGCAAAGATACGAATTAGTAAGCGAAAAACCAAATTTTTTTGCATAGTTGATAGAAAATATGTATCTTTGCAGCGTAATAGCTATCCTACAGAATGAAAAAAGACTGGAAATTCTGGCATTGGGATCATGTGGGAGTGTGTTTGACAACGGCTCTGCTGGCAGCAGTCATCGGACTGGTGTCCGTAAATCTCTCTATGTTCAATCCCGTGGAACAGGCTTTTGAGAATTTCCACATGACGGATGTCTATTACGAGATGAGCCGTAGCGAGGACATCGAACTCAACAACGACATCGTGATGGTTGATATGGTGGAGCTGCGTGACCGTGGCGAGATTGGTCAGGTCATTCAGCAGATTAACAAGTGCCATCCTCGCGTGCTCTCTGTGGACCTGCTGTTCTACAAGGAAGGTGACGATGTATTGGCGAATGCCGTTCTGATGGGCGCCATCGATGAAGCGGAGGAGCCTATTGTCTTCTCCAGCAAACTGGTGGACTATGATGAGGAGACCAACAGCTTCGAGACCCTGATTTCATCGTTCTTCGCCCCCATGGGCGACTATACCTTTGCCTATGGTAATGTGAAACAGGACCATGAGGGCGGCATCATCCGTGAATATACGCTCTCACAGAAGCTGCAAGGGGAACCGATGTACTCGCTAGCTTACCATACGGCATGTCTGTATATGGGTGAGAATCCTCATGAACAGGAAATCAACGACCGCCTCATCGTCTTTGGTGATACGGATTTCCCTGTCATCAATTTCAAGGATGTCAAGAAGCATGCTAACCTGTTGAACGACAAAATCGTTTTATTGGGAACCTTCTCCAACGAGGAGGATGCCCACTTCACACCGCTGGGAAAGATGCCGGGCATGAAGCTGCAGGCTTATTCCATGCTGTCATATATCCAGAATCGTAACATCAAGGATATGCCGGTGTGGCTCAGCATCCTGATAGCCTTCATCCTGTGCTATTTCTCCTCATGGATTAACTATTGGGTGCCACGCCTGTGGCCGAAGGTCGACAGCTATATCATCAGTGCCTACTATTTCCTGTTGGCAGCGCTACTGGTATGGGTGTCGTTCCTGAGTTTTATGTATCTGAAATACAACGTCAACCTGCTCTATCCTCTGGCAGGTATCGCTCTCATTGAGACGGCGCGACCGCTTTACGAAGATAGCGCCCGAATAATTTATAACAAGTGGCATTGGAGAATATTCAAGAATTCCATCTACTTGGAAGATGATGATGACTAAAAAGAAAAAATGATGAATATGAGAAAAAGACTATGCAGTATACTGCTGATGGCCGTCATGACGGTTATGGCAGTGGCTCAGACAGCCCAGGAACTGCTTAATGATGCAAACGCCAAGTATGAGGCTGGACAGATGGAAGCTGCCCTCGAACTCTATACGCAGGCTGCTAACAAAGGTCTTGCCGAGGCGCAGTTCCTGTTAGGCAAGATGTATTATCTGGGTGAGGCTGGGTCGAAAGACTATAGTTCGGCATCCATGTGGTTCAAGCGTGCTGCCCGCCAGCGCCATGCCAAGGCAGAGTACGGACTGGCCACCTGTTATATGAATGGTGATGGTCTGCCCGTCAACTACGACCAGGCATTGATGTATATGAAGGCATCGGCACTGCGTGGCTATGTGCCAGCCCAACGCAAACTGGCCGACCTCTACTCGAAGGGTGTCCTCGTAGAGGCCGATAGCGTAGAGGCCAAGCGCTGGCTCGACATGTCCGATGGTAAGGATGTAGCCCTCGTTCCCGAAATCGAGCGCCCCACCAAGATCATCGCTCAGGTTCCTGCCGCTCCCGCCGCTGCATCTGCTCCTGCTTCAGCCACCGTGGCCGCAGCTGCAGCTCCATCTGCCGCTCCTGCTGCCGTTGTGCCCGCTGCATCAGCTGTGGGGACCGCTACTGCTCCCGCGGTTTCTCTCGCTCCCGTTGTCGCTGATCCGCCCATCGTTTACTCCGCTACCATTCTTCCCCCTTCCGAGCGCCCCGACAGCCTCGTGAAACTCATGGACCTCGTCAAGCTCTCCCGTACCGAGCAGCTCGACTCCCTGAATCAGGCGCTGATGGATAGTCTCACCACTTCTGGCATTCTTAACAAGCACATGATTGCTACCATCGACTCGATGATGATTGCCGACAGCTTGGAGGTGGTACGCCTGGAGAAGCTCCGCCTGCTAAAACTGCAGGTAGCCCAGCAGGCCCAGCGTAAGAAGTCACTGGTAGTGCTCCCTAAGGAGTCGGAAATCCAGCGTAACTTGCCGCCTACCGTCTCTACCCACTGGGATGTACCCCTCGAGGCGTTGACGCTCAAGCAGGACGGCACCGAGGTGCCTGCTCCCGATCCTGCCGCTGCTCCAGCTGCTCCAGCTTCAGATGTAGCTGCCGCTCCTGCGGTCTCCGCTGCCGATGATGGCTCTGCAGCCACTGTGTCCGCAGCATCAGCTGCGGGGGCCACCGATCTGGCTTCCGCCGCCGTTCCCGCCGCTTCTTCGGCGGGTAATACCCAGGACCAGATAGAAGAAGAGATCAGCCAGACCAACGGTGCCCCCGTGGTGCGCATCCTTTATCCCGAGGACCAGTCGCTCTTCCATACCGATGTCATCAAACTGAAATACCAGCTGCTCGCCCAGGGCTTGGAGAGCTCTACGAAGATTACCGTCATGGTTGATGGTGTCCGCCAGCCCGACTCTCGTGCCGTCAAACAGGCAGACATGATCGAGGTGGACGTTCCAAACCGTGACTGTACTGTTATGATCTTTGCCCAGAACGAGAAAGGTAATAGTATCCCTGCTGCCATCCGCCTCATCCGTGAGAATGTCCAGGAGGTGGATCTTCCACGTCTGTTCGCAGTAGTCGTTGGAGTAGGGGAGTATAACGACGAGAAACTTCTCCCGCTGAAGATGACCGTCAAGGATGCCAATGACTTCGCCAATGTGCTACGCTCCAAGAAGGGGCATCCCTTCACCGATGTAGAGGTGAAACTGCTCTGCGACCAGGAAGCCACCCGTGGTGATATATTCGAGGCTATGGAATGGATGGGTCAGGAGGCTCGCCCCAACGACTTGTGTATGTTCTTCTTCGCAGGTCATGGCTATCGTGATGAGCGCGACCGTTTCTTCTTCATGCCCTATGGCGGTAATACCAAGCGTACCTACGAGTGCTTCAGCGCTACGGACTTCAAGGATGCCGCCGAGAAGATCAACTCTAAATTCGTGGTCTTTGCTGATGCCTGCTACTCTGCTGGCTTGTTGGAAGGCAACCGCTCAGCTGCTGCCGAACACTTCGTCGAACAGCTCCGCCGCTCAAAGAATGGCATGCTGTTCTATGCCTCCAGTTCTGGTGATACCAAGTCGAAGGAGGACCCCACATGGGGTAACGGTGCTTTCACCAAGGCACTCGTAGAGGCTTTCAACGGTGCTGCCAAGAAGGATGGTGATGAGGGCCTTTCTACCCGTACCCTCGATGCTTACCTCTATGATGCCGTCCGCAAGACCACCGACTACAAACAAACACCGGTATTCATGAATCCCAGTGGTATCGAACACTTTAACATCTTCACCTATGAAAAATAGAATTATCCTCTTCTTACTGGCGCTCCTGCCACTGTCGGCAGTTGCTCAGTCTTATACGGTATACTCTGTGGTGGGCACTGCCCGCTGGCATAATGGTAAGACCATGGTACCCCTGAAAGCCCGTAAGGTACTGTCTGCACAGAACAGGGTGCAGATAGGCGAGGAGAGTGCTGTAACGGTTATCGACGAGAAGAATGCAAAGATGTATTCTTTCACGTCACCCGGTACCAATACCGTTGCCGAACTTATCAAGAACCTCAAGGGTAACTCGAAGAGTCTCTCCAAGCAATACCTCAGCTACGTCATCAAACAGTTGTTCTCCGACGATAGCGAGAAGATGTCGCACCCTAACACCTATATGCAAGCTACGGCTACGGCCTACCGCTCTACCTCCAACGACTCCCTGATGCTTAACCAGCTGGGTCACCTCCTGGGGGCTGCTACTACTCCCGCCGTTTCTCCGGCGGGCTCCGCTTCCCTTGATTCCCTTCTTATCGACCCCGCTACCCCCGTATCTACCGACTATGATGTCCAGTTCGAGCTCATCGACTGCACCACGGGTCTGCCCCTTGACGACCATATCGCCCCGAATACCAGCTGTTACCTGCGTGTCACCAACCGCACCCCGGAACTGCTGTATATGAATCTGCTCGATATCGACCGTCAGGGCAACAAGTACCTCGTGCTGCCCATGGATGCCGCTGCCACCTGTGCTCACCTGTTGGTACCAGCTATGAGTACGGTGTCCTTCAAAGCGGAACCGTTCATCTTCGGTGACGAGCCTTCTGACGAGACGCTCCTGCTGATGGCCGTCCGTGAACCGGTGGACTTCAGCATCGTCATGGATACTATCAAGACCGGTGGACAGAGCACTATGCGTGTAGGTCTTAACCGCCGTTTTTATCAGGTGAAGTGATGGAGTTCCGCACACAGGTAACCATCGAGAAACCGCCCTTCCTTATAGAGCCCTGCGAAGAAATCCTCTTCGTGGGGTCTTGCTTTGCCGATGCCATTGGTCAGCGCTTCCGTGACGAGGCCTTTCCCGTCACCGTCAATCCCTTCGGCGTGATGTACAACCCCGCCTCCATCCTTCACACCATAGAGCGTCTGGCTGCTACCGTGCCCGCCGCTTCTCCGGCGGGTCCCCGTGTCGCCTTCCTCACCCTCGGCACCAACCATGTCTACCGCCTGAAATCCACAGGTGAGATCGTTGACAACTGCGAAAAGCGCCCTGCTGCCCTTTTCGAGGAAGAGGAGCTCTCCGTGGAGCAGTGTGTCGACTGCTTAGGGCAGTCGATAACCTTTCTCCGCAAAATGAACCCCGCTGTCCATGTAGTCCTCACCGTTAGCCCCATCCGCTATCGCAAATACGGCTACCATGGCTCCCAGCTCTCAAAGGCTACCCTCCTCCTCGCCAGTTCCCGCTGCTGTTCTCTATGCTGCAACACTGTTGCAGCCACTGTGCCCGCCGCTTCTCCGGCGGGCTCCGTTTCCTACTTTCCCGCCTACGAGCTCCTTCTCGACGAACTCCGCGACTACCGTTTCTACGCCCCCGACATGCTCCACCCCTCCGCACAGGCGGTGGAATACATCTGGGAGCGCCTCGTCGATAGTTATTTCTCTCCTGCTGCCAAGGACTTCCTCTCCGAGTGGCGCCCCTTGAAGCAGGCTCTGGCTCACAAGCCCTTCAACCCCGATTCCCCCGACTACCGCACCTTCCACGAACAAACGCTGGCGAAGGTTGCCGAACTACAAAAGAAATATCCTCATTTAACATTATGAATTACACCATAGAAAAGATCACTACGCTCCTTGGAGCGCGACGCATCGGTACTGCCGATGCTACCATAGGCTGGCTACTCACCGACAGCCGTTCACTATGTTTCCCTGAAGAGACGCTCTTCTTCGCCCTGAAGACCGCCCGCAACGATGGCCACCGCTATATCGATGACCTCTACCGCCGTGGTGTCCGCAACTTCGTGGTCTCCACCGTGCCTGAGGCTGCCACTGTGCCCGTAGCGTCAGCTGCGGGGTCCATCGCCACTACTCCCGCCGCTTCTCCGGCGGGTTCTTATCCCGATGCTAACTTCCTCGTGGTTCCTTCTCCCCTCGCTGCTCTCCAGCGCCTCGCTGAGCGTCACCGCGACGAGTTTGACATCCCTGTTGTCGGCATTACGGGTTCTAATGGCAAGACCATGGTTAAGGAGTGGCTCAACCAACTGCTCTCCCCGTCTATGACGGTTACCCGTTCCCCGAAGAGCTACAACTCCCAGATTGGTGTCCCCCTCTCTGTCTGGCTCCTCAACGAACACACGCAGGTGGGACTCTTCGAGGCAGGCATCAGCCAGCCCGATGAGATGGCATCGCTTGCCGATATCATCCAGCCCACCATCGGCATCCTTACCTCTCTGGGTGCCGCTCACCAGGAGAATTTCCGCTCTATGGAGGAGAAATGTATGGAGAAGATGCAACTGTTCCATAGTGCCAAGGTCATCGCCTACAATAGCGATGATGACATCATCTCCCGCTGCATCCGCCGTTCCGGTTTCAAGGGCGAGAAGATTGGTTGGAGCCGCGAGAACGCTAGCGCTCCCCTTTATATAGCCACTGTGTCCGCCTCTTCTGCCGCTGTGCCCACAGCGTCAGCTGTGGGTACCACCGTCACTTATATATATAAAGGAACGCGCGCGTTATATACCCTACCATTCTTCGACGAGGCCTCCCTGCAGTGCTCCTTCGCCTGTGCGGCAATAGCCCTTTACTTAGGCCTTACCCCCGACGAACTGGCGGAGCGCATGTCTCACCTGGAACCTGTCGCCATGCGCTTGGAGGTCAAGGAAGGTCAGCATGGCTGTCTCCTTATCAATGACTCCTACAATAGCGATATCAACTCCCTCGATATCGCCCTCGACTTCATGTCCCGCCGTACGGCTTCTGCTGCTGTGCCTGCAGCGTCAGCTGCGAGTCTCATTGCCACTACTCCCGCTGCTTCTCCGACGGGTCCTCGCACCCTCATCCTCTCTGACATCTACCAGACCGGCCGTGACGATGCCGATCTCTATGCGGAGGTATTGGCGCTCTGCACCAAGCGTGGCATCACGAAGTTCATCGCCATCGGTCCCCGCATCACTGCCGCCCTTTCCGCTGCCGCTGTGCCCAGCAACTTTGCCGCTGGGATGTTCTTCTTTCCCACCACTGAGGCCTTCCTTCATTCCGAGACTTTCCGCTCCCTTCATGACGAACTCATCCTCATCAAGGGCGCCCGTTCCTTTGGCTTCGACCGTATCACCGAACAGCTGGAGCAGAAGGTCCACGAGACTATCCTCGAGGTCAATCTCAATGCCGTGGTCGATAACCTCAACTACTACCGCTCCTTCCTGAAGCCCGAGACCAAGCTCGTGTGTATGGTCAAGGCGGATGCCTATGGTGCCGGTGCCGTGGAGGTTGCCAAGACCCTCCAGGACCACCGTGTCGACTATCTCGCCGTGGCTGTGGCTGACGAGGGTGTCACGCTTCGTAATAACGGCATCACGCAGAACATCATGATTATGAACCCGGAGATGACGGCCTTCAAGACCATGTTCGACTACGACCTCGAACCGGAAGTCTATTCCTTCCGTCTGATGGATGCCCTCATCCATGCTGCCGAACAGCAGGGTATCACGGGCTGGCCTGTTCATATCAAGCTCGACACGGGTATGCACCGTCTGGGCTTCGACCCTGAGAAGGATATCGACGAGGTCATCCGTCGCCTCCGCAGTCAGAATGCCATCATCCCCCGTTCGGTATTCTCTCACTTCGTCGGTTCCGACAGCGATGACTTCGACAACTTCTCCACCATGCAGTTCGAGAAGTTCGACAAGGCCAGCCTTAAGCTCCAGGCAGCCTTCAGTCATAAGATTATCCGTCACATGGACAATAGCGCTGCCATCCAGCACTTCCCCGAGCGTCAGCTCGACATGTGCCGCCTCGGTCTTGGCCTCTACGGCTATGACCCCCGCGCAACCGCTCCTGCGGCTCCTGCGGCTCCTGCGGCTCCTGCGGTCAGCGGGTTCCCCGCTGACACTCCGGCGGCTCTCCGCCCCGTCTCCACCCTCAAGACCACCATCCTCCAGCTCCGTCGCGTCCCCAAGGACGAGACCGTGGGCTATAGCCGCCGTGGCATCCTGACCCGCGACAGTCTGATTGCCGCCATTCCTATTGGCTATGCTGATGGTCTGAACCGCCACCTCGGTCGTGGTGCCGGCTACTGTCTGGTTCATGGTCAGAAGGCTCCCTACGTGGGTAACATCTGTATGGACGTGGCGATGATTGATGTCACCGACATCCCCGATGTCCGCGAGGGTGACAGCGTCGAGATCTTCGGTGAGCACCTGCCCGCCTCCGTCCTCAGTGACATCCTCGACACCATCCCCTACGAGGTCCTCACCAGCGTCTCCGGCCGTGTCAAGAAGGTCTACTTCCAGGATTAACAGAAACAAATTCCCCCAATATGGTTTTAAGAAACGAATTATCCTAATTGGTCCTAATTATGATCACGAATTATCCTAATTATTATTTTAAATTTTAATTAATAAAATTCGTGGAACAAAACTATTTGTGAACAAAATTAGGGTTAATTAGGATAATTCGTTTCTAAAAATATTACGGTCCATTATGGTCATTTGTTTCAAAGAAATACCCCTATTCGTTTCCTCTGAAAACGTTTTAGTAAGAAAAAACAACGAAAGATACATGTCTTTCGCTGTTTTTTTATTATCTTTGCAGGCGAATAGGCTAAAACAAAACAAATATTATCGATAATTATTTGATTCATGGAACAAGTATTCAGCTATATCATTAGCTTAGGTGCCAGCGTCATGATGCCGATTCTCTTCACGATTATCGGCCTTTGCATCGGCATGAAATTCGGTAAGTCTCTCAAGTCCGGCCTCTATGTCGGCGTGGGTTTCGTTGGCTTGGGCATTGTCACCGCCCTGCTCACCAACAATTTCGGTTCACCGCTCTCGGAGATCTCTCGTCTCTACGACCTCCAGCTCGGTGTATTTGATATGGGATGGCCTGCCGCTGCTGCTGTGGCGTATAACACCGCCGTGGGTGCGCTTATCATCCCCATCTGTTTGGGTGTCAACTTCCTGCTGCTCGTCACGGGCTGCACACGGACGGTGAATATCGACCTCTGGAACTACTGGCACTTCGCCTTCATCGGTGCCGTGGCCTATTTCGTCATGGATCAGTCGCTGGCATGGGGCTATTTCGCCGCTATCGTTTGTTATATCATCACCTTGGTGATGGCCGACCTCACCGCCGACCGTTTCCAGGGCTATTACGACGATATGGATGGTATCTCCATCCCACAGCCGTTCTGCCAGAGCTTTACGGCTTTTGCCATCGCCATCAACTGGCTCTTGGACAAGATTCCAGGCTTCTCCAAGCTCGATATCGATGCCGAGGGTCTGAAGAAGAAGTTCGGTGTCCTCGGTGAACCCATTGTGCTGGGTGTCATCGTCGGTGCACTGATAGGTGCTGTCGCCCAACTCGACATCAAGAAGGTGCTCTTCCTCGGTGTCACCATGGGTGCTGTCATGGAACTCATCCCCCGCATCACCAAGCTCTTCATCGATGGTCTGAAGCCCATCGCTGAGAAGACCCAGGAGGTTGTGAAGCGTAAGTTCAATGGCAAGAAGGTGTATATCGGCATGTCCCCGGCACTGGTCATCGGTCATCCTACCACCCTTGTCGCCTCACTCATCCTGATACCCCTGACTCTGCTGCTGGCTGTGGTCCTTCCCGGCAACGAGTTCCTGCCGTTGGCATCCCTGGCAGGTATGTTCTATATCTTCGTGATGATTCTGCCCTATACCAAGGGTAATGTCGTAAAGACGCTGATTATCGGACTCGTCGCCGTAGGCATCGGTCTCTGGTTTGTCACCGACATGGCTCCCGCCTTCACACAGGCCGCCCAGACGGTCTATGCCCAGACCAACGACCCTGCCGCCAAGATTCCCGAAGGCTTCGAGGCCGGTGCCCTCGATTTCGCCTCCTCCCTCTTCGGCTGGCTCATCTACAAGTGCGTGGCGTACCTGAAATACATCGGCGCCGCTGTCCTCACCCTCATCACTGTAGCCCTGGTTGTCTGGAACCGCCTCCGCATCGCTGCCTCTGAAAAGAATTCCCAGTAAAGAACCAGAAAGAAATATCTTTTTAGAAACGAATGATGGTTTTGTAAGAAACGAATTATCCTAATTGATCCTAATTTTATCCACAAATTTTTCTAATAAATTTTGTAATTATTCTAATCATAATGACAAAGCAAGAGTATAAAGATATGTATGATGTCGTTGGCGCGGCTATGGAGGTTCACTCCGTATTGGGACATGGTATGGCCGAAGCAATCTATCAGGAGGCTCTTGCTGTAGAGATGAAAAAACGTGGAATGGATGCTGAACGTGAAAAGGAATTACGATTACAATATAAGGATGTAATTTTGGAAAAAACATATTTTGCCGACTTCTATTACAAGGGTATTATCATAGAGTTAAAATCAGTTGATGAAATAATCCCCATTCATCGCTCCCAATTGTTTAATTATATGCGTATTACCAACCAATACCGTGGTATATTGTTCAATTTTGGAGAAGAAAGCCTCTATACAGAACGCTACCTCTATCAGCCACAGTTCGATGATTTCGTAATGCTCAATCATGAAAATTACAAAAACTATATCACCGATAAGTAAAATATAATTAGTTGCTAATAATAAATTAGAATAATTCGTGGCTTAAATTAAATATAATTAGTATAATTCGTTTCTTAGAAAAAACAATCATTCGTGATCTAAATTAAATATAATTAGAATAATTCGTTTCCTTAAAAATAATCATTCGCTTCTTAAAATAATCAGAACAACAATTCGTTTCTAAACATAAAACAACAATATGAAAAAAACATTTCTTTTACTACTGCTTACGAGCAATTTGCTTTCCGCCTCCGCTCAGGAGCCCGATCGCTTCGTTGGTGCCCAGCACGTTCGTTTCCAGACCGCCTGCCACCCCGAGGATGTCAAGCACTACGACACGAAGACCCTTCGTGAGCGTTTCGTTATGGAGAAGGTCATGGCACCTGACTCCATCCTACTCACCTACAGTCATTACGACCGTTTCATCTTCGGCGGCGCCATGCCTGTCACCAAGACCCTGAAACTCGAGAATTTCTGGGAACTGGGTCTCGATGTCGATAAGGACATCAAGGACAAGTACTTCCTCTACAACCGTGAGATTGGTATCGTCAACTGTGGTCTTGGCGAAGGTTTTGTCATCGTCGATGGCAAGGAGTATCCCCTCCAGCCCAAGGAGGCGCTGTATATCGGTCGTGGTCATTTGGGCAAGGACAAGAAGGGCAACTCCCTCGACACCAACAAAGAGGTGCTGTTCCGTTCTAAGGATGCCTCCAAGCCTGCTAAGTTCTACCTGAACTCTGCCACCGCCCACCAGCATTTCAAGACCCAGTGGATTACCCTCGATGGTCGTAAGGGTTCGCTGAAGGCTGCCGTCTGGGGACCTGTCGGTTCTTTGGAGGAGTGCAACAACCGCACCGTCTATAAGCTCATCGTCAACGATGTTCTCGAGGAAGGCCCCTGCCAGCTCCAGCTCGGTCTCACCCAGCTCAACCCGGGTGCCGCCTGGAACACCATGCCTCCCCACACCCATGGTCGTCGCATTGAGGCCTACTATTACTTCAACCTCCCCGAGACGCAGACCATCTCTCATATCATGGGTCAGCCCGAAGAGTCCCGTGTCGTTTGGCTCCACAACGAGCAGGCCATCATGTCACCCGAATGGTCCATGCACGCTGCTGCCGGCACCTACTACTACACCTTCATCTGGGGCATGGCTGGCGAGAACCTCTACTATAACGACAAGGACAACATCCCCGTCATCGATATCAAGTAAACGAATGTATGGCTAACAGAAACGAATCCAATATGGTTTTAAGAAACGAATTATCCTAATTGGTCCTAATTATGATCACGAATTATCCTAATTATTATTTTAAATTTTAATTAATAAAATTCGTGGACTATTTGTGAACAAAATTAGGGTTAATTAGGATGATTCGTTTCTAAAAAACATCCCATTTGTTTCTAAGTAAAACAGTATATAACCAAAATTGATTTCAAATATGAGCGCAGTACAAACCACCAAGATGTCCAATTTCCGTTGGGTCATCTGTGCGTTGCTCTTCCTGGCAACCACCGTTAACTACATGGACCGTCAGGTCCTGTCTCTCACCTGGAAGGACTTCATTGCCGTTGACTTCCACTGGACCGATGCCCACTACGGCTATATCACCGGTCTCTTCTCGGCTTTCTATGCCATCGCTAACATCTTCGCGGGTAAGTTCATCGACTGGATGGGCACCAAGAAGGGTTACCTCATCGCTATCTTCGTATGGTCCACTGGTGCCGTGCTTCATGCCGGCTGTGGCTGGGCAACCATGCAGATTGAGGGCTACGATACTATTGAGGCCCTGCGTCTGGTACAGGCTGGCAGCGATGCTGCCGTAGCCATTGCTACCATCTCTGTATGGCTGTTCCTCTCGTGCCGTATGATTCTCGCCGTCGGTGAGGCCGGTAACTTCCCCTCAGCCATCAAGGCTACCGCCGAATATTTCCCTGCCAAGGACCGTGCCTTTGCCACCTCTATCTTCAATAGTGGTGCTTCTGTCGGTGCCCTCGCTGCTCCTGCTACTATTCCCCTGCTGGCTCGTACCTGGGGTTGGGAGATGGCGTTCATCGTCATCGGTGTGCTGGGCTATGTATGGATGGCCCTGTGGATCTGGGCTTACGACAAGCCTCGCAAGAACAAGCACGTCAACCAGGCTGAGCTGAACTATATCGAGCAGGACATCGATCTCGCCACCGTCCAGAACCGTGAGGACCAGAAGGAAGAGGTTGCTATCCCCTTCTTCAAGTGTCTCACCTACAAGCAGACCTGGTCGTTTATCGTGGGTAAGTTCATGACCGACGGTGTCTGGTGGTTCTTCCTCTTCTGGGCTCCCGCCTATTTCTCCGACCAGTATGGCTACACCTCCGACTCTGCCATGGGTATCGCCCTCATCTTCACGCTCTATGCCATCGTTACCATCCTCTCTATTGGTGGTGGCTATCTGCCGAAGATCTTTGTTGAGCGTCTGGGCATGAATCCTTATCTCGGTCGTATGCGTGCCATGCTCATCTTCGCCTGCTTCCCCGTATTGGGTCTGTTGGCACAGCCTCTCGGTGCTTATAGCGCATGGTGGCCTGCCATCCTCATCGGTCTCCTTGGTGCCGGTCACCAGGCTTGGTCTGCCAACCTCTTCTCTACCGTGGGCGATATGTTCCCCAAGTCCACCATCGGTACCCTCGTAGGTCTGGGCACTGCTGTCGGTGGTCTCGGCTCTATGGCTATCAACTTCGGCTCTGGTGTCTTCTTCACCTGGGCAGAGGGGCAGGGTAGTGCCTTCTCTGTCATGGGCTTCGAGGGCAAGCCTGCCGCCTACATGGTAGTCTTCTCCTTCTGTGCTGTCGCCTACCTCATCGGCTGGTGCATCATGAAGGCCCTCGTTCCGAAGTACAAGCCCGTCGTTGCTGAGGACTAAGAAACAAATTCCCCTCAATGATATATTAAGAAACGAATAATCCAGGTGTGTTTTGAGAAACGAATTATCCTAATTATAACGAATTTGACTCACGAATTATTCTAATTATTATCTCAAATCTTAATTAGTTAAATTTGTGGATCCAATTAAGGTCAATTAGGATAATTCGTTTCTTAAAAATATTACGGTTTATTATGGTAATTCGTTTCTTTTTCTTTGAAACGATTTCGATACCACATTTCGAAAGTTGATATGTTGAAAACAAAAACCATAAAAACACCACTCCTGATGGCTGTGGCCTTCGGCCCAACGTACAGTTCTTCCGTCCTTGTGTTTAAGAGCAAGCTCTTGCACAGTCCTGAAGCCCAGTCCGGTTTTGTTCCAAAACTGAGCCATCATGGTGGCAAAAACCTCGCCCTTTGGGCTGAAAAACCGATTTAAGCGAAGCGGTGTTTTTGCCTCTGAAGATGTCTTACGTTGCGGAGCAAAGTGTGGTGATGTCGTGGCTGGTGCGGGAGCTTGCTCACAGGCACAAAGCCATGGCAGCGGCACAGAAGCTCGGAGAGCTAAGACAGCGGAAGAGGGGTTTTTGAGGTTTTTGTAAAACAACTGAAACTTAAATTAGTAAAATTTGTGGATAAAATTAAGGTCAATTAGGATAATTCGTTTCTTAAATATATTACGGTTTATTATGGTAATTCGTTTCCTTTTTTGCGCCAATTTGTTTCCTTAAATCCCGCCCTATTTGTTTCCTTTATCTCTAAAAAAGCGTTAATTTTACACTTTCTTTTGGTGTGCGCACACAATGTACAAATCTCTTCGATTTTACATCTCTTAACAACTTTTATGGTATAAACCCTTTGTTTTTTAGTTTCTTTTGCTTAACTTTGCCACCGCATTTCCTTAAAAAGGATAAAAAAACTAAGAAGTAAAAGCTAACATATTGATGGTGAAACCCCGTACCTTCAAATATATTTGGCTGTGTGTATTACTATTAGCACCATTGGCAATGAGAGCACAGGTCATGGACACAGGACATAAGGTTGACACCCTTTCCGGAGCGGAGAGGTTGTCCTTGCGTTCTAATGCTGTCGACTGGCTGCTTCTCGTTCCCAATATCGGTATAGAATACGACCTCGGCACCACCAACTGGAACCGTTGGAGTGTAGGCCTTAACCTGCGCTACAACTGGCAGTCCAGCCATACCTATAAGCCCGGCCTCGTCTATAATGTCGCCGAGGCTCGCCTGGAGGTCCGCAATTACTATCGCATCCGCGTATTCTCTTCTCCTGCGGTAGAAGAAAAGAAACACATATGGGAACGCGTCGTGTCACCGCGACGGGCCGAGTCCAAACACCCCACCACCACTTATTATCGAGGAGCCTTTGTGGCTTACAACAACTACTCATTGAAATTTGGAACCGAGGGAAAGCAAGGAAATGCAATTATCGGTGGTGTTATGTGGGGTATGATTAAGCCGATGTATGAGTTTAGCAACGGCAATTCACTCGACCTTGAATTTGCGGCCAGTGCAGGTGTCGCCTATGCGAAGTACGACACCTACACGCACGATCGAATGGACGACTGTTACCCCATCACAGCTACAGGCAAGACCACCATCATGCCTGTCATCAATGAGCTGCGTGTGGGCTTCGTCTATCGCTTTGGCAGTTACCCGATTACCAAGAAGTACCGCTGGCGTTACGATGTCGACCTCGACTATCAGGATCGTGTAGACAGCACTATCCTTGCCGAGCGCAATGCCATCGCTGCCCAGAACCTCCACGACTCTATCTATGGAGACATCAGCAAGGTCTTCTGGGATCGCTACAACCAGTTGGCTAAGAAGAACAAGGAGCGTGCCGACAAGCAAGCTGCCGCCGATAAGAAGGCTGCAGAGGCGAAGAAGGCTGCTGACAAGAAAGCTGCTGAAGCCAAGAAAGCTGCCGACAAACAGGCCGCTGAAGAAAAGAAGAAGGCGGACAAGGAGGCTAAGCAAGCCGCTGCTGCGGAAGAGAAGGAAAAGAAGAAGGCCGCCAAGGCCGGCGCTGATGCCAGCGCCGCTCCCGCTGCTCCAGCGGCCGACGGGTCTCCCGTCGGCACTGATGCCCCCGCTGGCACCCCGTCTGCTGAGCAGACGGCTCCTGCCGAGCAGCCAGCTCCCGCTCCCTCTGACGAGGGCGCTCCCGCTGCCCCCGCTAGCGCTGAAGAGCAGGCTCCTGCCGCTCCAGCGTCGGGTTCCGAGTCCCCAACCGAACAAGAACAGAAGCATGAAGAATAGCGCCTATATACTCCTCACACTCCTGGCATTGCTCTTTGCCTGCACCAAGACGGAGCTCTGCGAAGAAGGAGACCACCCCCACAGGGCTGGTGTCCGCTTCGCCTATGACTGGAGTACGGTCAACAGCGACCCGCGCGTCTCCTTCCACGGCACCATGCCTAGCACGGAGAAGGACACGGTCATGCTGACCATTGTGAAGCGTATTATTGGCACCGAGATTACCGGCTGCGTCTTCAATGTCATCAAGAACAAGGGCTATTACCTCACCAATGCCCCTGCGGCTCCCGTATTGCCCACCGATGATGGCAGTACCGATGATTCTGCGTCCGGCGGGTCTCCCGCCGGAGATGATGACACCGATGACACCACTACTACCGATGGTGATGATAGCGGCACCCCCGCCACTGACGGCGATGGTGGTACCGATAGTGATCCAGAGTCTGGCGGGTCTCCCGCCGGAGATGGCGATGGCACCGATACCGGCACCGATGGCGGTACCGATTCTGGTTCTGGTGGCGCTTCCGCTCGCGCTGGCGAGACTCCCGTCCCTGCTACTGCTCAGGAAGTCTTCGACGTGGATCTCTTCAAGATTCGCCCAGGCACCTTCAAGATGGTTACCGTCAACCGCGATACCACCGAGTTCGACTATACCGAGCTCCTCCGTTATCTGGAGTACGGCGTCGAGGATGGCACCACCCTCCACGAGCTCTGCATGGAATACAAGCGCTACGGCTATGGCTCGCCCAAGCTGCGCCATCAGGTTCCTGGCTGGGCCGACTATAATATCTACGGAGGTGCAGACAATTTCCTGCAGCCCGACCTGCCACCTATCTATTATGATAGCATTGCTCCCTGCGATATCGATCGCAACTCCGAGCAGGTCTTCACTTTCAAGCCCATCCAACTCACGCAGAACATCGACATCCGCTTCCACATCCGCAAGGAAGGTCATGCTGGGAAGGGTGACGCTCCGAGTTTCGCTATCGAGAATGTCTATGCAGAGATTTCAGGCATCCCTTACCGCCTGAACCTCTCAAGTGATGTCTTTGATATTAAGAACACTGCCAAGATGCGTTTCACCTGCAAACTGGAGAACGGTAACGGCAACGAGATAACAGACGCCCTCGACAACAACTACCTGCTCTGTCATGGCAACATCGATGTGCTCTCGCTGGTCAATGCCCCCAACGACGAGGTAACTACAGGCCCTGGCATCCTGCAGCTGATGATTAAGGTCAAGGACCGTCAGAAGATGCTCCGTGCTCGTGTTAATCTCTACTACGCCATTGATCGTGCTAAGCTCTACAAGGCTACCGAAGACGGCAAGTGGGCTGTGCGCCGTAAAGACCATGGTGTGCTGGAGATTGATACTGACCTCATCATTAACGATGATGCCACCATCACGCAAGATGAAGATGGCGGTCTCGATAAGTGGGTAGAGGTTGGTCGTGATGAAATAATTGTTGATGCATAAAATAAATATATGAAACAGACACTTCGTAAAGTACTATGGACGCTACTGGCTGTCATGCTCTTCTGGGCATGCAGTTCTGAGTCGTATCCTGGTCTGCACTACGAAGATGTTGATGTAGTAACAAATAATGAGACCCCAGACCCCAATGCGGGTTTGCCTATCAATGTCTATGTCAACGAGCAGTCTGTTGTCACGCTGTCTTCTAACAGCGCCTTCTCTCGTGAGGGTGATATGACGCGTGGTGTCGGTGCTTTCCAGACCGATAAGGACCAGGATGTCCAGGATGGCAAGCTTACTGATTACCAGCGTCAGCTTATGCAGCTCAAGAAAGATACCACCACCTTCTATATCCTGGCTTTCCGTGATAAGACGGCGCTGGCAGCTCCTGACGATGAATCTCAGCGCTTGCTCAACGAGCCTGACCTCCGTTGGTATCAGGTGGAGAAAGAGAATGGTACCTCTGGTGCCAATCAGGATGCCCAGCGCTTGGACTGCCTTATTGACGGTAAGGATTACTACAAGGGTATGCGTGCCAATATCGATGATGAGCAGCTGCTGAAGATGGACCGCCCAGAGTCCAGCCCACTCTATTGGGGTGAATATCAGGAGGTCAGTTACGACTTCTTTGCCTACTCTGTGGGCGACATCAATCGCAATCCCAGTATGTATCTGAGCCCTGGCACCGTGAATAAGGACGATGTGGAGCACATCCAGTGGGGTATTCCTCATCGCGATAAGGATAGTATCTGGTATGAGAACTTTGCTATTGATGGTTCTCAGGACTTGATGGCTGGCTATGCTCCACTCATTACCAAGGATATGCTCGAAGATGGAGGCCGCTATGCTACTCAGGGTGCTAACCTGACTGAAAGTGAAAAGAAGCGTATCCTTAACGATGGTAACTATACCTCGTTTGCAGCCCACCGTAACATTGAGCCGGAGATAGACCTGAAGCACCTGCTCACTCGCTTGCGTTTCACAATGGTGGCTGGCGACTCCACTGCTTCTTATACTACCATTGATTCTGTCTATGTTACCTCTCCTTATTATGGTAACTTTGTGGTGGCTGTCAATTCAAGGGAAAAGCTCGACAAAATAGGTTTCAAGCCTAAGAAGAATGAGGTTGCTAACCTCTATTTGCACGATTTGCCCCCATTGGATGAAGATGGACATTTGCTGCCTTCTGAAATTATGAAAGTTGACGATACGGACGAAGACAACATCAACAAGCGTACCATTCCTTGGGATAAGAAATATTGGATAAAGGATCCTGATACGGGTGATATTATTGGTAAATGGAAACTAAGTGATCGTGAACACAAACCAATTGGCGATGATTTACTCATTCCAGAGCAAGAGCAAATAACGCTTGTCATTAGGTCAACTTATGATCCCAATCGCAAAAAGCATGCTGAACAGGGTGTAGTTGGTGATTATAAACGCGAGTTCCGATCGCGTTATGTTATTAGCGCTGCTACACAGGCTGATAATAATATCAGTAATAGATACTATTACGATCCAGTACAGGAGAAGTTCCTCTTTAAGCGAGGCTTTATCTATGATATTACAATGGTGGTCTATGGACTACAGAAAATACAAGTCACTGCAAACATCGAAGGATGGAAACAGGGTGAGGACATACCAATTGATCCTGACGATACGGACGATCATCAAATAGTACATTAATAATCCTATTAAAAGGAACAATATATAAACAGAAAACAATTATTTAATTCACTTTATTATTAACTTTTTAAAACAAATGATTATGAAAAAGTATTTCATTTTCGCAGCTTTAGTAACAGCAGGTCTGCTGACAAGCTGCTCAAGTAGCGACGATGCTATCAGTGAGACACCTAATGTCCCCACTTCGAATGAGTCTGATCTTGTGGCTATCAAGATTGGTGTTGCTCAACCCTCTGCAAGCATTACCCGTGGTACTGGTACTGTAGGTGGCGTGGTAACTTCAGCAAATCCTACCACTGCTGTTGGTAATGATGGCACAAATGCTAACCCCATCAACAACTATTGGAAGGGGCAGAAAGTCAATGTATACATGTTTGATCATGGTACTCTAGATGTAGCTCAGTTTAATGATGGTGGTACCGCAGAGGCAATTTATAACAATGCTGTACTTACTACTCCTAATGGTACTTCTAATACTGGTATTGCTGATTATTTGGTACCAGAGGCAGAATGGGCCACTCCAGGAACTGCTGAGCGTTTTGTAAAGTACTATCCTACAACAGGTAGTTACGATTTCTGGGGTTACCGCATTGACGATGCCACAGCTGCTGATCCCGCAGTTGACGGCGATGTTTTGAAGACCGTTATCTCTGTTGATGGTACTCAGGATGTCTTGTCTGGTGTGGCAAAAATTCCTGCTAATTATGCCGCTATTCCCGATCCTAGCGCCTTAAAGACAGCAGTTGATGCTTACGCAGGCACTTTCACTGATAACGAAGCAAGATATGACGCCTACAAGGCCAACCGACTCTTCTCTGCTTCTGCAGCTCGTGCAGGCATTCAGCCGGAGTTAGTGTTCAGCCACATGATGACGCGTCTAACCTTCGAGGCTTATGCTGGTAGCGATAATGCAAAGGCATTTACCGATACTAATACTGACGGTACGTTAGATGCAAATGAAGAGTATACTGGTGTTTACGTAACAGGTATTAAGGTACGTGCTATCCAGAGCGTAGATGATACAGATCCTACAGCTCCAGTTATTACTTATGCTGATCCGACTAAGGGTACTTTCGAGATTGCTGGTACAGGTGCTAGTTTCGCACCATCTCTGACATGGGATCCCGCTACGGCAGAACCTGCAGCTTTTGAACTGAAACAGCGCGCTGCTTGGAAACATACAGATGGAACCGTAATTTCTCAAGCTACCTATGAATCACTTGATCTTACAGCACGAGCTAATTACACGGCTATCGCTACTCCTGAAGCAGAGAAGCTGGTTAGTCTCGTTGATGCCACTATTATGGATAGTAGTGATCCTCAGAACCCTGTTCCTGACTATCGTAAGAATGGTGCAATCCTGTTGTGGAACACAGCAACTGATGGCTCTGCAAAGAATGCTATTGGTGAAGCAATTATCGCTCCAAGCACCGCTGCTTATGAACTTGAGATTTCTCTCTGTCAGGATGTTGTAGTTAAGGAGACACTTGCAGGTGTTGCCGTAGAGAAGAAGGTTAAGAAGTGGAATACAATCAAGACAACTTATCGTGCAGGATACGATACAGATAATACTAAGACTTTCCAGCCTGGTACCACCTACAATTTCCAAATTAAGGTGTATGGTTTGGAGCGCATCCAGATTGCTACGACTCTGCAGCCTTGGGTATTTGGCGAGAATATCGATGTCAATCTTGACGACTAATTCTCCGTCGCATCGACGAGACATGAGTCCGACTGCTTAGCAGGGAAGACTCAACACAGATAGAAAGGGGCGCAGTCGTGGCGACTGCATCAACGTGAAGACGTTCACGGCTGCGGACCTTAGTTTGAAACGAATACAATAGATAGAATGAAGAAATATCTATTCATCCTTGGAATGGCAGGGATATCACTTTTCACCGCTTGCTCCACAGCAGAAGATGTGGAGACGGGACCTACGGCTGAGGAAATCAACAGAATGATTATCGAGGCTGGTATGGATAGTGATGTGCCCATTCGTCTGAGTATGGCTCCACCACAGAATATCAGTGCTGTGACGCGTGCTCCGTTGGAGTCTGGGTCTGACAAGACTTTCGAGACAGTTACTCCAAACTGTCTGGGTGTGTTCTTGTTGGCTCAAAAGACGCAGGTTGACCCGAATACGACCATAGGTCCTGTGGCCAGTTCCAGTATTAAGTGGGATGGCACGACGACCTATGCAAACATTCTGTGGAATGTGCCTGCAATGGCAGCAAAGAGTACGAACTGGTATGGTGAGACGGTGTCAGCATATACTGATATCAAGTTCTTAGCATCAGCACCAGCAACGCCATCTACTCCGTATGGTGATGCACAGGTTCACTACTACCCATACGGTAACTGGTATAACTATTATTTCTATACCTATTATCCGTATCAGAGTACCGGTGTGTCCTGCTCATCAGATGGTAAGACGGTGAAGGTAAGCTATACACTGAATGGTTCGCAAGATATCATCAGTGGTGTGGCTGTACCTCCAGCAGCCAAACTCAACGACGGATTCAATGCCAAATATTTCCGAGCTCTGAAGAAGGCTAACGAGGAAGCACATAGTAACAACTCTGATTACTATAAGGTGCCTTTCGCTGATCGTGCCAATCTGCAGTTGGACCATAAGCTGACACAGTTGCGCTTCTGGGTAAAGACCGATCGCGCCTATGAGACTGAAGGTGACCGCCTGAGGGTTAAGAGCATTGCGCTGAAAGACGTGCCCGTGAACTGGGACCTGATAGTTGCTAACAAGGTGGCTGATGCTAATGGTGACGTAACCACAGAGCTCCTTAATAATAGCACTACAGGTACGCTCACCTTGCGTACTACTGGCGTTGCCGACATACCCTTGCGAGCAATGACGGTTGATACCTCTCTACCAGCTAATGCTGAAACGTACATGCGTAAGGTTACTGCATCGTCAGACGTGGTAAAGGTTGATGGTACGGTTGACAACTACATTCCGTTGACGGTTAATTATCAGCTTGCAGGTTATGCTATGGTGCCGACGACAGCTATGCTGGCTGGTGCGAATTTGGACCAACTGCTCCACTTCGAGATGACTGCAGACTGGACACCGAACGGTGGTGCTACCCAGAATCTGACCATCTCTCCCCAGCTGGTTAATCTGCCGGACGACGGTAATGGTACTGGTACCTTCGAAGCAGGTAAGGCGTACAACATCATCCTGACGTTGCCACTTCCTGAAGAGACCCGCGTAACGGCTGAACTGGATCAGTGGACTACCGTTGCTCCAGGCACTACTAGCGGCCAGAATTCAGAGCAAAACATCGATTACAACATCGATTAATTTACCTCACAAAGGGGAGTTCCCTTGTGAGTCCCCCTCTCTTCACGGGGACAGGTTGAAGATAGTTCACACTATCACCATCCTGTCCCCGTGATTCTTTTGTGGTGAAATATTGTGGAAATTGGGGTCGGTTCTGGGTGATCCACTTTTTGCGTTATTTCTTTTGTCAATTCCTTTCTTTTTTGTACTTTTGTGCGCTGAATCAAGAAAAATGGTTTGATGCCTCGTCGTCTTCGCGAACATAGCGGAACAGGAATATACCATGTAATGCTTCGTGGTATTAACCGTCAGGACATTTTCGAGTGTCCTGATGACTATCTTCTCTTTTTACGTATTCTTGAGCATCTGGTGTACAGACATGATGAGGGTGGGGCAGTACTTCCACCATTATGTACCATATATGCATATTGCCTGATGAACAACCACGTTCATCTTTTGATTCGTGAGCGTGAAGAGAATATCAGTGAGATTATGAAACGTGTCGGTGTCTCTTATGTCCGTTATTATAATGGAAAGTACGAGCGCAAGGGACCTCTGTTTGAAGACCGATTCCGAAGTGAGGCGGTTAATTCCATAGAGTATTTTATGACGTTACTTCGTTATATTCACCAGAATCCTGTGAAGTCGGGGCTCGTTAGAGAGGTTCGTGATTATCAATGGAGCAGTTGGTCGGAATATGAGGGACAGTCTGCTCATCCTGTGATTTGTAATACTTGTTCGGTACTGAAGCGGCTTGATGCGGAGAATGTCTATGAATGGGTTACAATGCCTGTTAATGATGATTATATTCTCGATGTCGATTCTAAAACAAATTCTGTCATTACGGATGATGAGTTGAAATCGTACATTGTTGGAACGACAGGGCTTCTGACATCGCAAGATATCTCTGCGTTACCAAAGCTGGAACGGAACAAAATCCTTAAAGACTTGTGTAATTATGGTGCCAGTGTTAGGCAGATTGCTCGTGTCACTGGTGTCGCATATGGTGTTGTATACAGGTTAGACAAAAAGTCCTGAAAAGTGGATCACTCGGAACCGACCCCAATTTCTCCGACCCCAATTTCTCTGGGGCATGCTCCTCCGTCCCGTCAAGATTAAAAAGGCAGACAATTAATCCAACCAAGATCATTGGTTTTGGGTAATTCTTGCTTCTTCCTCGTACCTCGCTTGCTTCGAGCAAGCGCCTTGTCTGCTTCAAGCAACGTTTTTTTGACGAATTTCGATTTTACCCTCACATCCTCACATGACAGGCCTCAATCCCTTATGTACAGGGCGTTTGAGCCACGTGAGGGATATTGATTCTCCCTCACGTCTCCCTCACGTCTTGGGTCACATCTCAAATTGGCGTGAGGACTCAAGGTTAAAAAGGTGAGGGACACGTGAGGGACATCCGTTCTCCCTCCCGTACCTTCAGCCCTTTGTGTATCGGCCTTTGAGAGGGGTTATGTGAGGAAGTGAGGGTAAAATCGCTGTCTTATCCTAGAAAAAGTTGACTCATAATAAGTCAACAAGATGAAGTATTATCGAACAGAAAAGCAAAGATTGTATTACGAGAAGGTAATCACTCTT
>CACZTJ010000043.1 GCA_902784065.1 uncultured Prevotellaceae bacterium
AGCAGCACACGAGAATCAGAAGCACTGCGATAAATTTTACAATTCCTTTGTTTTGCATTTTGATTTTTGATGTTATTTATTATTTATATATTCTGTTCGTGTACAATTTTAGCGTGCAAATATAGGCATTTTTTTAGACAGGAAAAAATTTATAGCCGATTTTCGTTCGTTTTTTAAGGTTTATGGGCATATTTTAGTCTGCAAATGAGTGGATAATGGTCGCTGGCATCCATTTTGTTGTCAACCTCGCAATTATAGGGCTCGAACTCATCAGAGCACATCATGTGGTCGATGCGGAAGAAAAATCCTTTCTGATTATATGACAAACCGAGTCCGCGACCTGTCTCCACGAAGCAGTCTTTGAGCCCCTTGGCAATCGTTCTGCGGGCATAAGAAATGGGGTTGTCGTTGAAGTCGCCGCACACGATGATAGGGTATTGGCGATGGGCTTCGATATAGGCATGAACGGCATCGGCTTCCTTTGAGCGCTTCGCCGTATATCTGCCCAGTTTCTCTATCAGGAAGACGGTTTCTGCCTTCGCCGTATCTTTCTTCATTTTCCCTTGTATCATCCGTTTGTAGTTGTCGCGATCCTCTGTGGAAAGATGGGTGCCCTCCAGATGGTTGTTGATCACTAGCACGGTATCACCCTCGATATCCAGATAATAGGCCACAGATCCGTTAGCTGTCGATTCATAGGGGATACGCTCCTTTTTCAGGATGGGGAATCGGGTGTGAATGCCCACGCCATTTTGTAGGCCTCTGTTGCAGAAGAGAGTCGTGTCGTTATAGGGAAGGATCTCCTTGTATTTCTTAAACACAAACCTGCGCCAACTGTCAACATCTTCCTGCAGGCACACGATATCAGGTTGCTGCCGCTTCAGGTAATTGAATACGGTGTCGAAACCATTTTCGTACTTATAGTTTCCACCATATTGGCACACGTTGTAGGTGATGATCTTGATTGTGCCCTCTGGCACTTCCTGTGTCGGATTAAGAGGCATATACGTGCAGAGCGGTATGAAAGCCAAAGCATAGCCTAAGATGGGGATCCAAAGCTTCTTCCACTTAAAAGTGAGCCAGAAAAAGATGAAGAGCAAATTGGCAAGCAGGAAGAAGGGGAAGAGCATACCCAGGTTCGAGAGCATCTGATGCGCTGTGGGATGGATGCGGTCGGCATAACCTGAAGCCAACATCAGTAGCACAGTAGCGATATTGGCTCCTGCTATAATGTTGATAGTGAACGCTTTAAGTTGTTTAATCATCGCTGGTTGCTGGCATCGAAGAGCTTCTTCTTCTCCTCCTTCGTTAAGCTGTCATAGCCGCTTTTGCGGATCTTGTCGAGAATGGCGTCAATCTCTTCCTGATTCTGCTTCTTGCGGGCATTATAGTTCATGTCGTCTTCTTTTGATCCACCCCGTTCTACATGCATGTTGGGGTTGTCGCGACGCCCACTCTGCTGGTGGCGCTGCTCGAAGTTACGCTTCAGATTCTCAAAGAACTGCTGACCCCTGCCTTTGTCGAAACTGGAGTCGGGATGACGGTTCCAGTAGCGTATCATCAGATAGCCGAAAAGCATACCGCCCAGGTGAGCCGTATGGGCTACACCATCACCTGAAGAGCCGAGTGCAGAGAAGAACTCGATGGCCACATAGCCAAGTACAAACCACTTTGCCTTGATAGGGAAGGGGAAGGGAATGATAAACAGGCGCTCATTGGGGAAGGTCATACCAAAGGCCAGAATGACAGCATAAACGGCACCTGAGGCACCGATTGTGGTCCACGCATTCAGGGCAGATGAGTATTGGGAACCAAAGGCCATCACCGTGCTGAATGTGGCATCAGGCACCTGTTCCACAACCGACATGTAGAATGAACCAAACTGGGCAACTTCCTGAAGCAATCCTGCACCAATACCACACGTAATGTAATAAAAAAGGAATTTCTTCGGCCCCCATACATTTTCTATGACGCAACCAAACATCCACAGACCAAACATGTTACTCAGAATGTGCATGAAGCTGGCATGGAGGAACAGATAGGTCACCAGTTGGTAAAGGTGGAAGTTGCTGGCCATGAAGAAATGCAGACCTCCAATGTCTGCAAGGTCAATACCACGCAACTGGAAAACGTAGGTGGCAATAAATGCGATCAAGTTTATGATCAACAGGTTTTTTGTAACAGGGGGTATGCGGAACATCATTGTTATTTCTCCTTGTTTAAATTACTGATTGTAAATGACTACATTTTTTTCTATTTTGTGCGCAAAATTACGAAAATTATCTCTTTTTAGCGCCTAAATGTCCCCAAATCCTATTATTTTTTATTAAAAAAGTAATTTTTTCTCTTTTTTTGTTGTTTTTATCAGGAGTTTCTATTATATTTGCCCAAGAATTTCGACAGAACCGTAGTTATTACTATTAAATATTCATTAAATTTTAAACGTATTATGAACAAAACAGAATTGGTAGAGAAGATCGCAGCAGGTGCTGGTCTCTCTAAGGCAGATGCCAAAAAGGCTCTTGACGCAACAGTAGCAGCTATTAAGGACGCTCTCACAAAGGGTGACAAGGTGGCTCTCATCGGTTTCGGTACATTCAGCGTAAACGAGCGCCCCGCTCGTGAGGGTATCAACCCCGCTACAAAGCAGAAGATTAAGATCGCTGCTAAGAAGGTTGCTAAGTTCAAGGCTGGCGCTGAGCTCGCTGACGCTCTCTAAACCTTATTTTGTAAATAAAAAATTAGGGGTTCCAATCGGAACCCCTTTTTCTTTGTCTGTCCTTTAGAATTATTTAGGCTGCTTGCCGATGTAAGCAAGAATACCACCATCGACATAGAGTATATGACCGTTCACTGCGTCAGAAGCATGAGAAGCCAGGAACACAGCGGGACCACCCAACTCAGAAGGATCGAGCCAACGACCTGCAGGTGTCTTGGCGCAGATGAATGAATCAAACGGATGACGGCTTCCGTCTGGCTGACGCTCACGGAGCGGAGCAGTCTGCGGAGTAGCGATGTAGCCTGGGCCGATACCATTACACTGGATGTTGTACTCACCGTACTCAGAGCAGATGTTACGGGTCAGCATCTTCAGACCACCCTTGGCTGCTGCGTAGGCCGATACAGTCTCACGACCCAGCTCAGACATCATCGAGCAGATGTTGATGATCTTACCCTCACGACGCTCCATCATCTCAGGAATCACAGCTGAAGAGCAGATGAACGGACCAACGAGGTCGATGTCGATGACCTGCTGGAACTCAGAACGCTTCATCTCATGCATGGGGATACGCTTGATGATACCTGCATTGTTAACGAGAATGTCGATATTGCCCACCTCAGCGTGGATCTTCTCAACGAGCGCCTTTACAGCGTCCTCATTGGTTACGTCACATACATAACCCTTCACGTTCTCGATGCCAGCCTCCTTATAGTTGGCCAGACCGCGCTCGAGGGCTGCGTCGTTGATGTCGTTGAAGATGATGGTCTTGATACCTGCGGCTACGAAAGCCTTGGCGATGTTGAAACCAATTCCGTAAGAGGCACCAGTGATCCAGGCGTTCTTACCTTCCAGTGAAAATAGATTTGCCATAAATTGTTTGTTTTAGAAAATTTGTTATTACCTTATCTGGTTGCAAAGGTAATCATTATAAATGGATAAAGCAAGGATTTACTTTGAAAAAGGTCTGCAAAGGTTTACGGATAATTGTTGGACGACTCGGATTCGAACCGGGAATGACAGAACCAAAACCTGTAGTGTTACCATTACACCATCGTCCAAACTAAATTGTTGCGGCTGCAAAGGTAGTGAAAATTTGGCAATTCGCCAAATTTTCACCCATTTATCTTACTTTACGATCAGCAAGTAATAGTTCTTCTTACCCTTCTGAGCCAGCAGATACTTACCGTCGATCAGATCTTCTGCAGTAATAGGACGGTTCTGGTCAGTAATCTTCTCCTTGTTCAGAGAAACACCGCCACCCTGTACCATCTTGCGCATCTCACCTTTTGAGGGGAATACGGGCGCCACCGTCGTGAACAGCTCAATAGCGGGCTGACCGAGCTGATCCTTAGAAACCTCGAACTGGGGGACGCCGTCGAAGACATCCAGGAAGGTCTGCTCGTCGAGCTTCTCCAGTCCCTCCTTGGTAGCCTTACCAAAGAGCAGGTTAGAGGCTTCAATAGCAGCATCAAGTGCCTCACGTGAATGAACCATCACGGTCACTTCCTCTGCCAGGCGCTTCTGCAGCACACGGCGACCAGGATCCTGCTTGTGCTCCTCAACGAGGGCATCAATGGTCTCCTTGTCGAGTGAGGTGAAGATCTTGATATAGCGTTCAGCATCGTCATCGCTCACGTTCAGCCAGAACTGATAGAACTTATATGGTGTGGTGCGAACAGGATCGAGCCAGATATTACCGCTCTCGGTCTTGCCGAACTTCTTACCGTCGCTCTTCGTAATCAGCGGACAGGTCAGGGCGAAAGTCTCTACCTCATTGCCGAGTGTACGACGGATCAGCTCCGTACCAGTAGTCATGTTACCCCACTGGTCGTTACCACCCAGCTGCAGCTTCACACCATAGTGCTGGTAGAGATACAGGAAATCGTAACCCTGCAAGAGCTGATAGGTGAATTCTGTGAATGAGAGACCATCGCGAGCGGTACCGTTCAGGCGCTGCTGCACGCTCTCCTTCGCCATCATATAGTTCACGGTGATATGTTTTCCTACCTCACGGGCGAAATCGAGGAATGTAAAGTCCTTCATCCAGTCGTAGTTGTTCACCATAATAGCGGCGTTGGCATCCTTCGACTCGAAATCGAGGAACTTAGCCACCTGCTTCTTGATGCATTCCTGATTGTGACGTAGGGTCTCGTCGTTGAGAAGATTGCGCTCCTGGCTTTTACCAGAGGGGTCGCCAATCATACCGGTAGCACCACCCACGAGGATCACGGGGCGATGACCGCAGCGCTGCAGGTGACGCAGCATCATGATACCACACAAGTGGCCGATATGCAGAGAGTCAGCCGTAGGGTCAGTACCCAGATAGGCTGTTACCATTTCTTTCTGGAGCAACTCTTCCGTACCTGGCATCATCTGTGCCAGCATACCGCGCCATTTCAGTTCTTCAACAAAATTCTTCATATACCTTATATATATATTCTTCTAATTCCTAATTTCTAAGGCACTGGATCGTAACCGCTACCGCCCCAGGGGTTACATCTTAATATCCGCCAGATGGCAAGTCCAAGTCCTTTAATGGGTCCGTGCTTCAGGATGGCCTGTTTGGCATATTCGCTGCATGTCGGCGTGAAGCGGCATGAGGGACCTAAGAGCGGAGAGATCGCGATCTGGTAGAAGCGGATGGGCAGTACCAGTAGCTTAGCGATAAAGTGTGACAACCATCTCATAACTGTTGGGCTATTTTTTGGAGGAGCTTGCTCACCCGTCGTTCTACTTCTGCCGAGAGATAGTGCTTATCCGACAACCAGATGAATGCCACGAGCAACTGCTTGTCTGCTGCGATGCTGTCGTAGAGGACTCCTTTGTGTTGCCTATAGGCCTCGCGTACCTGACGTTTCACTCGATTCCTGTCAACAGCATGCTTGAAACGTTTCTTGGGAACGCTGATGAGCACTTGGGCTGGGGCACCACCTTGCGGTCTGTCGATGGGCAGATATACTACTTTGAGAGGGAATGCCGTCACCGCCTGACTGTCACCCTTCTCAAAGAGCGTTTCCATCAGCTTGCTGCTGACGATGCGCTCCTTCTTGCTAAACGTAGGAGCCACTGAGGGATATTTCTCTGAGGGCGCTTCAATGTCAAGTCTCAGTCCGGCTTCCTTCGCAGCCTTGGCCGTTGTAGGACCGAAGGTGGCAATGGCGATGTCTCTCTGCTTGAAGTTGGGGAAATTCTTCGTCAGCGACTCAATACCAGCAGGACTGAAGAAGATCAGCATGTCATAGTCGAAGTTCTTCACCTCTTCCTCTGAGAAGTCGTTGCTTACGGTCTTGTACATCACGCATTCCTTGTGGATCAGCTTCTTGGAGTCGAGCAGATTAGCCAGACTGTCGTTATGTACGTCGCTCATTGGCACGAGATACTTTTCTGTCTTGTGTTTCACCATCGTAGGAACGAGGTCGTCCACGCGTCCTGTCTCTCCAAAGAATACCTTGCGCTTACGATACTGCACATACTTCTGGATATAGAGAGCAATCGTTTCTGTCACACAGAAGTACTTCATGTCCTCCGGGATGGTCACTCTCAGTTCCTTAGCCATATTGAAGAAGTGATCGATAGCATGACGAGAGGTGAATACAATAGCTGTATAGTCTAAGATGCTCACCTTTTGTGCACGGAATTCCTTAGAGGTGATTGCCTCTACCTTAATGAAGGGTCGGAATACTAATTCAACACCAAATCTGTTCGCAATATCGAAATACGGCGACTTCTCACTGCTTGGCTTAGGCTGTGAAACCAGAATCTTCTTGATCATTGTGTCCTAAAAATTTTGCAGAAATAAATCATTTTGCTTAAAAAAGATAGAAAAACTCTTGTAAAAGGTCATTATTTTAACCAAAATGAGCACTATGATGCAGTACCAGATGGCATTTTGTGCAGGAAGATGCATAAAAGCCAGTAAGGCGAGGGCAGGGTATAGCAACAGGCCCTCTACGGCGGATATATATAGTAGTGATGTCAGAAATTTTTTATTTTCGCTGCTTTTGAAGAACAAAAGGTTCACCATTGAATAGAGTCCGAAACGCAACAAATAGTAGCCCACAAACACACCTAAAAAGATGACCAACAGCACATATTCTGACGATGTCACATAGGTCGAGGCCACGAATTCAGTAGCATAGAGATAGTAGAGCAGGGCATAGACCATACACGTGAGTCCGGTGAGCACTATCTGCATGTAGATCTCACCACTGGTCTCAGACTGCGACAGGCTGTTCTTTGAAGGACGGATGAAGTTCTTGGCCTGGCCGACAATGAAGTTCGACATCCTTGAGAATGAGAAGGCGATGATCAGGAAACCGAGAATCAGCAGACTGGTTACCAGATTATCGTTTGCGTAGGTGTAGGGCACGGGGTCGCCCACCATGCCGTAATAGTCCTGTACGCGGAGTTCCTCATGATAGAGCGTATCTTTCGAAAAAAAGTTCTCGCGATAATATTGGGGCAGGTTTACGGTTTTCAGGTCCTTAGGAATACCTTCGCCTGGCAGATGCAGCGTATCGGGCTGCTCGCTATACCTGATCTCCCTGGGTTCCAGCCAGGCTTGGATGGCAGAGTCCTGCTGGGCTGGCGTAGCATCCTTAGGCAACAACCGCAGCACCTGATAGGGTGTCTGCGGTCTTGTCGAATGAACCTCCACGATGGCCTCAGGCACCGTGGTGTCAATAGCAGTCTGGATGCTGTCTTCTACGATCATGATTCTATGCCAGTCCGAAAGCCTGACGGATATCCTCTACGCGATCCAGCTTCTCCCATGTGAAGAGCTCTACGTCGATGATCTTCGTTTCGTGGTAGTGGCTGGTGAATGTCTTCTTGATGATTTCTGATTTGCGCCCCATATGACCGTAGGCCGCTGTCTCGCTGTATATCGGCTGGCGCAGTTTCAGCGTGCGCTCGATAGCCTTCGGACGCAGGTCGAACAGCTGTTCGATCTTCTTGGCAATCTCGCTGTCGCTCACATTGACGTTACTGCGGCCATAGGTGTTCACGTAGATGTTCATGGGCTTAGCCACACCGATGGCATAACTGATCTGCACGAGCATTTCGTCAGCCACACCTGCAGCTACCATGTTCTTCGCGATATGTCGGGCTGCATAGGCTGCTGAGCGATCCACCTTTGAGGAGTCTTTTCCTGAGAAGGCACCGCCGCCGTGAGCGCCCTTGCCGCCATAGGTGTCTACGATGATCTTACGACCAGTCAGACCGGTGTCACCATGAGGACCGCCAATCACGAACTTACCCGTGGGGTTCACGTAGTATTTGATATCGTCGCCAAAAAGGTCGAGCACCTTCTTGGAATGTATCTGCTGTTTCACGCGGGGAATCAGGATGTTAATCACATCATCCTTGATTCTTGCCAGCATCTTTGCGTCATCGCTGTCAAACTCATCGTGCTGTGTTGAGACCACGATGGTGTCGATGCGCTCGGGAATACCGTCCTCGCTATACTGGACGGTCACCTGGCTCTTGGAGTCCGGACGCAGGTAGGTCATCACCTTGCCCTCCTTACGGATGTCGGCAAGGGTACGCATGATCAGGTGGGCCAGGTCGAGGCTCACAGGCATAAAGCTCTCAGTCTCGTTGGTGGCATAACCAAACATCATGCCCTGGTCGCCGGCACCCTGCTCATCCTCATTGCCGTTATCCACACCACGGTTGATGTCGGCACTCTGCTCATGGATGGCACTCAGGATACCGCATGAGTCACCGTCAAACTGGTACTCTGCTTTTGTATAGCCGATTCGTTTGATTGTATTGCGGGCAATCGTCTGCAGATCGATATATACCTCACTGCGCACCTCACCCATAATCACCACCTGTCCGGTGGTTACAAAAGTCTCACAGGCCACGCGTGCCTTCTCGTCATAGGCCAGGAACTGGTCGAGAATGGCGTCTGATATCTGGTCGGCTACCTTATCGGGATGCCCCTCAGATACTGATTCTGATGAAAATAAATATGACATAGCTTATAAATTTGGGTGCAAAGGTAGTGCAAATCGAGCGAAAAACCAAATTTTTACCCCTTTATATTTCTCGGGTGGTGTTCCAGAATCTCTCTTCTGAGCGTTGAAGTGTCGATATGCGTATAGATTTCCGTTGTACCGATACTCTCATGCCCTAATAATGCCTGTATGAAGCGCAGGTCGGCACCGCCCTCCAACAGGGCGGTGGCAAACGAATGCCGCAGGGTGTGGGGCGAGATGGTCTTCTCGATGCCAGCTGCTTCGGCCTGTCGTTTAATCATAATGAGGATCATCACGCGAGTCAGGTGTTTCCCGTATCGGTTCAGGAATACATAGTCCTCCTCGCCAGGCTTGATAGTCATGTGACATCGGTCGTCAAACCAATAGCCCAATTCCTTGATGGCTTTCTGCGAGATAGGCACCAGGCGCTCCTTCGAGCCCTTACCCGTCACTCTGACATATTCCTCCTCAAGATACAGGTTCGACAGCTTCAGGTTTACCAGCTCACTCACGCGCAGACCGCAGGAGAACAGCACCTCGATGATGGCGCGGTTGCGATGCCCCTCCCATTTCGAGAGGTCGATGCTGGCTTCCAGCTGATCCACCTCCTGAGTGGTCAGCACCTCAGGCAGATGCTCACCGATCTGGGGCGACTCCAGAAGTTCCGTGGGATCGTCGTCGCGATAGCCGTCCAACTGCAGGAAACGGAAAAAGGCCCGTACGCCACTCAGGATCCTACACTGCGAACGCGGATGGATACCGATGTCGTGCAGTCCGGCCGAGAAAGCCTCCAGATCCTCCAGCGTCACGTCTCTGGCATCTTTCTCCTCATGATCCAGATAGTCGAGCAGCTTCCGCAGGTCACGCTGGTAGGCGTCGAGCGTGTTGGGCGACATGTTGCGCTGCAATTTCAGGTAGCGCACATAGCTTTTTACGATGTCCTTTTCCATATTTTCGGCAAAGATACGAAATAATTCTTAATTCTTCGCTCGGCTTTGCCGCTTTTTCCTAAAAAAGAATTCTTAATTCTTATTTTTTTAGTAACTTTGCCCCCGCATTATATATATATAATAAGGTATATGAAAATTCAGATTATCAACGGCCCCAACCTCAATCTGCTGGGACAGCGCGAACCGGGCATCTATGGCGATGAGTCGTTCGAGAGCTACCTGCCCACGCTGCAGGCCAAGTTCCCCGATGTTGAGATCGCCTGTTTCCAGAGCAATGTCGAGGGTGAGCTCATCAACAAGATGCAGCAGGTGGGCTTCTTCGAGGGCTACGACGGTATTGTACTCAATGCGGGTGCCTATACCCACACCAGCGTGGCGCTTCACGACTGCATCCGCTCGCTGAAGTGCCCCGTCATCGAGGTTCATATCTCCAATGTGCATAAGCGCGAGGCGTTCCGTCACCAGTCACTGATCTCCGCAGCCTGCCTCGGTGTGATCTGTGGCTTCGGACTCGACAGCTACCGCCTGGCCGTAGAAGGATTGATTGCCCATTGTCAGAAATAGAAGATTACATCCTGCGTCATACGGAGCCCGAGCCCGACTACCTCTATCGGCTCTGGCGCGTCACGAACATCCACACCATCCATGGCCGTATGGCCAGCGGACACCTGCAGGGTCGCCTGCTGAAGATGCTCGTCAGGATGATACGTCCCGCCACAATCCTCGAGGTCGGCACCTTTAGCGGCTATAGCGCTATCTCCATGGCAGAGGGCCTTGACGAGGGTGGACGACTTTACACCTTCGAGATCAACGATGAGATGGAGGATTTCACGCGGCCTTGGATCGAAGGTTCCCCAGTGGCCGACAAGATAGAGTTCATCATCGGCGATGCACTCATTGAGGCGCCCAAGCTTGGCATCCTGTTTGATATGGCCTTCATCGATGGCGACAAGCGCACCTACCGCGACTGCTATGAGATGGTGCTGTCGATCCTCCGCCCGGGAGGTTTCATCCTCGCCGACAATACGCTCTGGGATGGCCATGTGGTAGATCATGCCTACGACAAAGATCGACAGACACAGGGCATTGAGACATTCAACGATTATATCGCTGCCGACGACAGGGTAGAGCAGGTCATCCTGCCCCTTCGCGACGGCCTCACATTAATAAGAAAGAAGTAACATGCAAGAGACAAGACAAAACAAGATTGCCCGACTGCTCCAGAAGGAGCTCTCACTGATATTCCAGGAGCAGACCCGTGCCACCCATGGCACGATGGTCAGCGTTACCCGTGCAAAGATCTCCCCCGACCTGAGCGTCTGCACAGCCTACCTGAGCATCTTCCCAAGTGAGAAGGGTGAGGAAATACTGGCCAATGTCAATACCAACGCCAAGAGTATAAGATATGAATTAGGTACGCGCGTGCGTAACCAGCTGCGCATCATCCCCGAGTTGCGTTTCTTTATCGACGACTCGCTGGACTATATCGAACGTATCGACGAACTCCTGAAGAAATGAACTTTCCCTTCTTCATCGCCAGGCGTTATCTCTTCTCCAAGAAATCCACTAACGCCATCAATATCATCAGCGCCATCTCTGTTGTAGGTGTCGCCGTGGCTACTATGGCCCTTGTTGTCACCCTCAGCGTCTTCAATGGCTTCCATGATCTCGTGGCATCCTTCTTCACCTCGTTCGATCCGCAGTTGAAGGTGGTACCCCTAAAGGGAAAGACCGTCGCAGCCGACGACCCTGTGCTCACCCAGATCCGTCAGCTGCCTCAGATTGAGGTCGCCACCGAGTGTGTCGAGGATCAGGCGCTGGCCATCTATAACGGTCATCAGGCCACAGTCATGGTGAAAGGCGTCGATGACAATTTCGACCGTCTCACCCGTATCAATGATATCTTGGTGGGCGATGGGGAGTTCAGCCTCCATGCAGCAGACATGGACTACGGCATCCTTGGCATCCAGTTGGCAGAGCAGCTTCATACGGGCTATACCTATGACCACCCGCTGAAGATCTATGCGCCGCGCCGTGAAGGTCAGTTTGATATCACCAACCCCGAAGAGGCCTTCGAGGAAGACGAGCTTTATTCGCCAGGAGTGCTTTTCAATGTCAAACAAGCCAAGTACGATAAGAACTACATCATCACCAGCATCGCCTTTGCCCGTCGCATCTTCGGTCAGCAGGGCATGCTCTCCTCGCTGGAGCTGCGCCTCAAGCCTGGCAGCAATTTCGATGCCGTGAAGTCCGAGATACAGCGTCTTGGTGGATCGCAGTTTATGGTGCGCGACCGCTTCGAACAGCAGGACGACACCTTTAAGATTATGAAGATCGAGAAGTTTATTGCCTATATCTTCCTCACCTTCATCCTCATGGTGGCCTGTTTCAACATCATCGGGTCGCTCTCCATGCTGATCATCGATAAGAAAGACGATGTCGTCACCCTGCGCAACCTTGGTGCCAGCGATCGCCAGATCATCCGCATCTTCCTCTTTGAGGGCCGACTCATCTCTGCCATCGGAGCCATCATCGGCATCCTCTTCGGCTTGTTGCTCTGCTGGCTCCAACAGCAGTACGGTTTGGTGGGTCTCGGTTCCACTACGGGAAATTTCGTCATCGACACTTATCCCGTCAGCGTCCACCCCGAGGACATCCTGCTGATCTTCGTCACAGTCCTCATCGTCGGTTTCCTCGCCGTCTGGTATCCCGTACGCTACTTCGCCCGCCGGCTTTTAGCCTAAGGTGATGTTTTCGACCTCTACAGGTTTGTGGAGGAAGGTCTGGGCTTGTTCCTTGAACTTTTCTGGATTCTCAGTGGTGAGGTAGTGTGCCTCACCATTTTTTTTGCAGCGCTGCTCGATCTGGGGATGGCGCCTGAGGTAGTCTTTGAGGCTCTCTGCCACATATTCACCCTGTGGGATGACACGGACTCCTGCGGGCAGGTATTTCAAAATCTTCGGCATGAGCAGCGGATAATGGGTACAGCCGAGGATGATGGTATCGATCAGGGGATCGAGTCGCATGATCTGGTCGATACGCTTCTTTACAAAATAGTCGGCACCGGGGGAGTCGGCCTCGTTGTATTCCACGAGCGGCACCCAGAAGGGACAGGCGACGCCCGAGACCTGTAAGTCGGGGTGGAGCTTGTGGATCTCCAGGTTGTAACTCTCGCTCTTGATGGTACCTTCGGTGGCTAGCACGCCCACATGACCGCTCTTGGTGAGACTGCCGATGACTTCTGCCGTCGGGCGGATGATGCCCAGCACACGGCGCTCTGGGTCGATCTTTGGCAGATCCACCTGCTGGATGGTGCGCAGGGCCTTGGCGGAGGCGGTGTTACAACCGAGGATCACGAGATGGCAGCCCATCTCGAATAGGCGGATCACGGCCTGGCGCGTAAACTCATAGACCACGTCGAATGAACGTGGTCCATAGGGCGCGCGGGCGTTATCGCCCAAATAAAGATAATCGTATTCGGGAAGCAGCTGACGGATGCCATGCAGGATGGTGAGTCCACCGTAGCCACTGTCGAAGATGCCAATAGGCCCGGGCTTACTTGAGAGCATCCTGAACCTGTTGGTTGAGATCGTGCCCCATGGCGGGGTTGATGAAGGGTAGGGCCTTCACGTCGGTATCGATGATGAAGGCATATCCGCGTTCGCGGCCCATCTTATCAAGAACCTCAATGAGGCGGATTTTCAGTGGGGCCATCAGGTCTTGCTCAGCCTTCTCCAGCTCCTTACGACTGTTCTCCTTGAAGGCAAGGTTCTTCTCCATCAGCTCCTGCAGCTCCATCTGACGCTTCTGGAGGATTGACTGGGGGAACTCGCGCTGACCTTCGAGGAACTCCTCGTATTTGCGGTTGAACTCATCTTCCACGCGCAACGTCTCGTTCTGATATTGCTGACGGAGGTCGGCGAGCTTCTGCTGTACGACGGCGTAGTCGGGCATCGACTTCAGGGCTGCCTCATAGCTGAGATAGCCGAAACGTAATGTGGCATCCTCCTGAGCATGGAGGCTCAGGAAGATGCACATAGACGTTAATATGATAGCAAGTCGCTTCATAAGAGATTACTTCAGACCAAGCTTTGCCTTTACCTGAGCAGTTACATCGGTAGAGAGAGTGGTGCTGATGTAGGGAATGCCGGCATTGATCTCGTTGATGAGCACGTAACCACCTGCCTGACCAACAGACTTAATGGCGTCAAGCACCTTGGCGGTGATAGCCTGCATCTTCTCGGCAGAAGCCTTCTGAAGTGCCTGATTGTTGTCCTGGTAACTCTGCTGGATCTTCTGGTACATCTCCTGCAGCTCCTGCTGACGACGCTGCTTGATGTTGTCGGGCAGAGTAGCCTGCTCTTTGTCGAAAGCCTCGCTCTTCTTCTGGAGCTCGTCCTGCATGCTCTTCAGGTCTTCCTCATATTGGCTCTGGAGGGCCTTGATTTCCTGCTCTGCCTTAGAGTACTCAGGCATAGCCTGGATGATCTCCTGTGTGTTTACATGACCGAACTTTCCCTGTGCATTGGCGGTAGTGAAACCGCAGATAGCGCAAATAGCGCAGATAATTAATTTTTTCATTTCTAAATTGTTAAATTATTAATCTTTGATTTCCTTTTCTTTAATTTGCATAGCCGAGTTTGCGCAGCACCTCTGAACTGATGTCGATGCGCGGTGAACCGAAGATGATACCGCTGTCGCTGGCACGGTCGAGCACCAGCTGGTAACCTCTGAGATCGGCAATGTCCTTGATGGCGTTATAAATCTCGTCTTGGATGGGCGACATCAGGGCAGAACGTTTTTTGTAGAGCTCTCCCTCGGGTCCGAAGTATTTCTTCTTCAGGTCGGCTGCCTGCTTCTCTTTCTCAACGATGGCATCCTGACGGGTCTGCTTCTGCTCCTTGGAGAGGAACACCACCTCGTTCTGATAGTTCTTGTAGAGGGTCTGAGCCTCGGTGGTGAGGGCATCGACTTCTGCCTGCCACTGCTTCGACACCTGGTTCAGCTGTTCGTTGGCGCGCTCGTAGGCTGGGATATTCTTCAGGATATACTCCATATCAATGAGCGCAAACTTCTGTGCCTGCATCGTCACTGCTGATGCGGCCATCACTAACATTAATAATAACTTCTTCATATCTGAAACTTAATGTATAATGTCTTCTGTAATTTAATGTCTTTAGAACTCCTGTCCGAGCACGAAGTGGAAGTTGCTGCCACCGCGCTTCTGGGCACCGGCCTGACTGGTATATACCTTGTCGAAACCGTAAGCCCAGTCGATACCCATCAATCCTACCATCGGCAGGAACAGACGGACACCGATACCGGCTGAACGCTTCATCTTGAAGGGGTTGAAGTTCTTGGCTTCTGCCCAAGCGTTACCGCCTTCCAGGAAACCGAGACCGTAGATGGTGGTGTTGCCCAGCATGAACGGATAGCGCAGCTCCAGCGTGAAGCGGTCGTAGGCGTAAGAGTTGTAAGATGAGATAGTTCCACCCTTCATCATCGTCTCATAAGCCGAAGAATAGGAGATGGCACCATTGTCATAACCACGCAGACCGATAGTCTCCTCAGCATAGCCTGAAGAATAACCTGTCATACCGTCACCACCCACGTAGAAGGTCTCGAAGGGTGAGCGTTTGTCATTGTTGTAGGCACCGAGGATACCGAATTCCACACGGGTCATCAGCACGAAGCACTTCTGACCGCCACTGAGGGCTGTGAAGGTGCGGGCCTTGAACTTCCACTTGTGGTATTCAATCCAGCGATATACTTCCTGCAGTTCGTCTTCATAGGTGGCAGAGTTGGGGTTCTTGGCCAGCTTACTATAGTCCTTATTGTCGAAGAGCGACCAAGGCGGCGTCAGGGTGACTGAAGCCATGAACTCTGAACCGTGACGCGGGAACAACTGGTTGTCGGTAGAGGTACGCGACAGGGTGAAGCTCAGGTTGATGTTGTTACAGTTACCATTGTGGATATAGAAATAACTCCAGTCACGAAGCATATAACGGGTATAGCCGAGGGCTGCAGAGAACTGGAAATAGTCATCAGGCCAGCGCAGACGCTTACCCCATCCTACGGAAGCACCGAAAACTGTCATGGTCTTATCGTCGTCGAGCATCGAGTCGTAGTTGTAATAGTAGTTGTTGTACGAACCGATACCGTAGCTATACATCGCATAGTTGTTGTAGAACGCGTTGTTACGATAGAGGCTTGAGATATCCGACTGCTTAGAGAAGAACACGCCCACGTTGAAGCTGTTCGGACGCTTGCCGCCAAACCAGTTGGTACCATAGTTGGCACTCAGTGAGCTGTAGTACGAACCGTTGGTCTGGAAACTGAAGCCCAGCTGCTCACCGTCGCCATAGGGCAGGATACCGCGATGGAGCTTGTTCTTGCCGAAGAGGTTACGGATAGAGAAGTTATTGAACTTGATACCGATCTTACCGATGATACCGGTCTGACCCCAACCGAGTGAGAACTCCAGCTGGTCGTTTGATTTCTGTTCGAGTTTGTAGTTGATATCTACAGTACCGTCTTCGTAGTTGGGCACCACATCGGGCACTACCTTCTCAGGATCGAAGAATCCCATAGAGGCGATTTCACGCACCGTACGCTGCAGAGCCTCCTTGTTGAACAGGTCGCCTGGCTTCGTACGGAGCTCACGGCGTACCACCTCTTCATACAGGCGGTCATTACCATAGATGCGGATGCGGTTCAGGTGGGCCTGCGGACCCTCTGTCACGCGCATCTCCACGTCGATGGAGTCGTTGTCGATATTCACTTCCACGGGTTCGATGTTCGAGAACACGTAACCGTTGTTGTAATAGTAGTTACCGGCAGCATCATCGTCGTCCCTCAGGCGTTTGTTCATGTGCTTCTGGTTATACACGTCGCCCTTCTTCATGCCCAGCACGGCATTCAGGTAGTCGGTGGTCACCACGGTGTTACCCACCCAGGTAATGTTGCGGATATAGTATTTGTCACCCTCGTCAAGTTTTACGTAGACATTCACGTGTTTGTCGTCGTAGTTGCTGACAGAGTCAACAAGGATGGTGGCATCACGGAATCCTAACTCGTTGTATTTCTCGATCAAGGCCTGCTTAGCTTCCTTATAGCGCTCGTCGGTAAACTTCTTCGCCTTGAAGAGGTTAGCCAGTTTACCCGACTCGTGGATTTTACCGAACGAACCCTTGCTGATGAGCGAACCCTTGATCTTCGAGGATTTCAGTTTCTCGTTGCCGTCGAAGATGATACGGTGTACCTTCATCTTGGCCTTCTTGTCGATGTTCACATCGAGCAGCACCTGGTTCTTGTCACTGGGGTTCTCCATCTGCACGATGTCGATCTCTGCATTCTTATAACCCTTCTCGTCGAAGTATTTCTTGGCGAGGATCTTCGCACGGTCCACGATGTTACGCGTAAGACTCATACCCTTCACAATACCGAGCTTGGTCTCCAAATCCTCACGCTCCGCCTTCTTCACACCGTGATAACGGATGGTTTGGATACGGGGGCGCATACCCAGATGGATACAGAGATAGATCTTTGAACCTACGATAGAGTCGGCTGTGATGCTGACCTTTGAGAAGAGACCGTTGCGCCAGTAGCGCTTCACGGCTTCCGTAATCTCTGAGCCAGGCACTTCGATCTGCTGACCGACACTCAGTCCTGAGAGTCCTGTAAGCACATAGTCCTCATAGCCCTCAACGCCCTCAACAGCGAGACCGGCGATTTCGCAGGTACGCGGTGTACCGGCATAGGAGATATCGGGGTTTACGATCTTGTCCTGTGCAGTAGCAGTGAAGAGTGAGAGGTGACAAGTGAAAAGCAACAGCAGTGCTCTCACCAACCACATTCCTTTCTCTTCCTTATACCTTATTATATTATAAAGCATTGTCTTTGATATCATTTATCACTATTCACTTCTTCTTCCACCTGTGCCTCAGTCTTTCCGAAACGGCGCTGACGATTCTGGTAGCTGGCAATGGCCTTGTACAGGTCTTCCTCCATGAAGTCGGGCCAGTAGGTGTCGCAGAAGTAGAGCTCAGAGTATGCGATCTGCCAAAGCAGGTAGTTACTGACGCGAACCTCACCACCCGTACGGATCAGCAGGTCTGGATCGGGCATGAAGTTGGTCCAGAGACGCTCGGAGATTGAGTCCTCAGTGATGTCGGCCACGCCGAGTTTTCCTTCTTTCACCTCCTGGGCAATCTGGCGCATGGCGGTTACCATCTCAAGTTTCGATGAGTAGCTCAGGGCTACCACCATCGTCATCGTATCATTCTTGGCGGTGTGCTCCTCGGTCTCGGCGAGTTTCTTGTTTACAACCTCGGGTATGCGAGAACGGTCGCCAATCACGCGGAAGCGTACATTATTCTTCATGAAGATCTCATCCTCAAGTGAAGTCAGCACCAGTCCCATCAGTGCAGCCACCTCGTCGGCAGGACGGTTCCAGTTCTCTGTCGAGAACGTATATAGAGTGAGGAATTTCACGCCCAAGCGGGTGCATTCAGAGGTGATGCGACGTACGGCATCTACACCAGCCTGATGGCCGAAACTGCGATCTTTGCCTCGTTCGGTAGCCCAGCGTCCGTTACCGTCCATGATAATGGCGATGTGCTGGGGGATTCGATTCATGTCCAAAAGTTCTTTCATATATCTTATCTTATTATTTTCGTTTCTTACTCTTGATGGCAGGTCCTGCACTTTTCCAGAAGGTCGTAGGTTACTGACACCTGGAAGACGTGGTAGCAATCAGCATTCTTGAAGAGTCCGCTGCTTTTGATGCCATATACGTCGGCCCGACCGTCGAGATAGTCACTGGGCGTGAAGCGTATCGCCCATTCTGCGGTGACATTCAGGCGTGGAGCCACTTTCCATTTCACGCCTGCTCCTAACGGCAGGTTTGCCGTGACGCCCTTGTTCGTTCCGCTGTGGTGGGTTATACCCAGTCCGATGGCGATAAACGGGGTCACCGGGCGCGCACCCCTGTATTCTCTGCCTGTGCCGTAAGGCCAGAAGTTGTATTCAAATCTGAGATCTGCCTCAGTAAGCTGATGACTAAACTCGTATGGCTCTATCGGATACCAGGTGTCCACATCAGCGGTGGAGCCTTTGATCTTTCCAGTTCCTATATCGAAGCCCAGGGCCATCCGTGGGTTGAAGTGGTATTTCGCCACAAGTGCCAACCAGGGCTGTATGCCTTTGAAAAAGCCGTTGCTGAAATCGCCCGAATAGGTAACACCACCCAAACCTGCGCCCACCTCAAGCCTGTATTCCGGCTCGTCCTGTGCCATGACAGCTGGTGTGGCAAACAGCGAAGCGACAATCAACAGCAGTATCTTCATCTCGATGGCTTATTTCTCCAGGATATATCCTCGCCAGACTTTTCCTTCATCCTTGTCCTTGAACCAGAGATACCCATTATCGGTGGTCACTTCAAAGTTCAGCAATTCGCCACTCTTATTAGGTAACACATAGATATCAGGATAGTCCTTCCACGTGATGCCACCGTCGCGGCTCTCATAAATACCCTCAAGAGGACAGAAGGCCAGAACGGCATGGTTGAAATATACCATTTCTTCCGGGAATGAGGGGAGCGTGTATTGGTTGTACGACTCAAGGGGCATGTAGACCCACTCGCCTAAAACACCATATTTGGAATCCTCAACGATCTTACGCCAGATGGCGTCTAATCCGACCAACAGAATGTAGTCGTCTTCGGTATCAACCTTCGTCGGATAATACACATAGCTGAAGATGTCTAATGGCAGCAGCGATGGGTCGGAACTGATGTCATCTTCCACCCAAGTAGTACCGTTGTCACGGGTCACCATCAACTTATTGTCGTTGCTGTAGGCATAAGCCTCCAAGCGAGCGGCACCGATAAATGTCTTCAGACCTGCCTCTTTAACAATCTTCTCCCACTTTGCCTCTTCCTCAGCCTGCTTGGTGGGGTACTCGTTGAGTGGGCGCTCTTCCCATATCAGTTTGCCAGTGGGCGCCGTATGTTTGTTCAATGTTACCTGATAGCTCTTGTAGAGCGTGCCATCAGTATTGTAGGCACGGAACTCTCGCGGTGAGGTGAAGTCAATGGAGTCAGTACTGCTGTAGAAAATCAGATTGTCACTCCCCAGATCCTTGATAAACAATGTGCCTGTATAGCTAGATGCTGTCAGGGTCACCAGTACGCGTGACAAATCACAGTCGCTGGGCAGAGAGTCGGCATTGAATATCCTACCGTTGACATGATCAACAGTAAACTTTGGAAAAGTAGTCAGCTTCTTCACATAGGTCGTGTCAGCGCCTTTGGAAGTTGTGGTGTGGATCTTTCTGTTCACTGCCGACAACTGCATGTTGGTGATAGCCGTCTCGTAATAAGTCACAACGGTATCGTCGCTGGACTTCATGCACGACAATAAACAAGATGAACCGACCAAAATCACACATAACGTGTATATATACCTTTTCATCAATAATAGTAAATTTCGAAATTCGGGTGCAAATTTACGCACAATTCCGCAAAAACAGCTCATTTTCACCTTATAATTATAGAAATTATGTCATAAATTGACTGATTTTAAGTTAGTTTAGGGTTTTTAGACGAAAAAAGAGTGTGGTATGAATCACTCACCCCACACTCTTTTCAACGGATGTTGGTGTGCATTAATGTCACAATGCTCAAAATTGTAGCTATTGCAACAGACGCCAACAAGACCGTCGTTTGAAAATCTAATAACATAATCTTTACCTTAAAAACCGGCAATGCCGGAAAAACTACTAACCTAATGAATAAAAAAGCGTAATCTCACGATTACTCAATGCAAAGGTACGTAATTTTGATGATTCAGACAATAAATAAGGGTGATTCCCGAAGAAATCACCCTTTATTTTGATGTAAGTCAACTCTCTATTTAGAGTTTTGGACCTGCAGCGACAAGTGCCTTACCAGCCTCGTTGCCCTCGTACTTCTTGAAGTTCTTGATGAAGCGGGCAGCCAGATCCTCAGCTTTCTTGTTCCACTCAGCAGCGTCAGCGTAAGTGTCACGAGGATCGAGGATAGCAGGATTTACGTTGGGCAGAGCTGTGGGTACCTCGAAGTCGAAATAAGGAATCTTCTTGGTCTCAGCCTTCAGGATAGCACCATCCAGGATAGCGTCGATGATACCACGTGTATCGGGGATAGAGATACGCTTGCCAGTTCCGTTCCAACCAGTGTTCACGAGGTAAGCCTTAGCACCGCTCTTCTCCATGCGCTTAACCAGCTCCTCAGCATACTTTGTGGGGTGCAGCTCGAGGAATGCCTGGCCGAAGCAAGCAGAGAATGTTGGAGTAGGCTCAGTGATACCGCGCTCTGTACCAGCCAGCTTAGCTGTGAAACCAGAGAGGAAGTAGTACTTCGTCTGCTCAGGAGTCAGGATAGATACTGGGGGCAGTACGCCGAATGCGTCAGCAGAGAGGAAGATCACGTTCTTAGCCTCTGGACCAGCGCTCTTGCCGTTTACCTTCTGGGCAATCTTCTCGATGTGGTTGATAGGATATGATACGCGTGTGTTCTCGGTAACACTCTTGTCTGCGAAGTCGATCTTGCCAGCCTCGTCAACAGTAACGTTCTCGAGCAGGGCGTCGCGCTTGATAGCGCCATAGATGTCAGGCTCATTCTCCTTAGAGAGGTTGATAACCTTAGCGTAGCAACCACCCTCGAAGTTGAATACACCCTCGTCGTCCCATCCGTGCTCGTCGTCACCAATCAGCAGACGCTTAGGATCG
>CACZTJ010000044.1 GCA_902784065.1 uncultured Prevotellaceae bacterium
TGTGGTTTCCATTATTAGTGTTTTTGTTCTTTGTTTGTTCAATAGGCTTAATGGTCTGGCTCAATCTCAGAGAATATAGAATCCCCAAATACTAAAGCCTCTATCTGCAAACTCTGAGATTGCAAACTGCAAAATCAGGAGTCAAGGAACGCCAAAACAATAACTAGCACGCCAAAAACACGCCAATTTAGAGCATAAAAGAAATCCAAACTACTGATAATCAGCGGTTTGGATTTTCTTTCTGTCGGGATTACTGGACTCGAACCAGCGACCTCGCGCCCCCCAGACGTGTGCGCTACCAACTGCGCTAAATCCCGATCAAATTAATGCAAGGCACCGACTATTGTCGAATGCGGGTGCAAAGGTACACACTTTTTGCGAAACGACCAAATTTTTAGCCAACTTTTTTCTTTTAAGATATATTATCATAATTTAGGTGGTAGTTTTTTGCATATACCGATTATAATAAGTAACTTTGCATTCGTAAAATTGAATCTTACAGAATGGAACAATATAGACTTACGGCTCCACAACGGCTTGACGCTACCGTCGAGCTGCCAGCCTCTAAGAGAACGCGCTCAGCGGTGGGACTTATCTGCCAGACAATCTCAGTGACTGTGATGATACAGAAGTTATCATCAAGGCCCTCAAGGAGATGCCTGAAGAGATCAATATCAAAGCAGCTGGTACTGCCATGCGCTTTATGTCTGCTTACCTGAGCGTGACAAGCGGTACCCACGTCATTACAGGAACAGAGCGCATGAAGCATCGTCCAATTGGAGTCCTTGTGGATGCTCTCCGCATGTTAGGTGCCGACATACAATACGTGGGTGAAGAGGGATTCCCCCCACTCCGCATCAGCGGCAAGAAGCTGGAGGGCGGACTGCTGGAGATTCCCTGCTGATGATCGGTCCTAGTCTGAAGAAGGGATTAACCCTGAGACTCACGGGCAGCATCATCTCAAGACCTTACATCGATCTGACGCTGTGGACCATGCGTGAGTTTGGTGCTGATGCCGACTGGACAGCTGCCGATACCATCACCGTAAATCCCAAGCCTTATCTGGATCGCCCCTACTTCATCGAGAACGACTGGAGCGGTGCCAGCTACTGGTATGAAATCATGGCACTGACGCAGGATCAGGACGCTGAGATCAGACTGTCAGGACTGATGGACGGCTCAAAGCAAGGCGACTCTGTGACACGTTACATCTTCAGTCTGCTGGGTGTGAAAAACAAGTTCAGGACCAAGAAAGTAGGCATTCCCCAAACAGTGAAAGTAGCCAAGAATGGCCGTTGCGTCACGAAGTTGGAATACGACTTCGTCAACTCACCCGACCTTGCCCAGACGTTTGTCGTAACCTGTGCCGCCAAGGGTATCCCCTTCCACTTCAAAGGACTCTCAACCCTGAAGATCAAGGAGACAGACCGTATTAAGGCTCTGAAGACGGAGATGAGGAAACTGGGCTTCGTATTAAGGGATGCCAACGACAGTGAACTGATCTGGGATGGTGAGCGCTGTGAGCCAGACTTCGAACAGGGCATCGATACCTACGAGGATCATCGTATGGCCCTCTCTATGGCACCCTTCGCCTGCATCTACCCAGGACTGATCATCAACAATCCACAGGTCGTCACCAAGTCGTATCCCCGTTTCTGGGACGATCTGAAGAAAGCGGGATTCCAGATAGAAGTCATCAATAAGGAGTGAGATATGAGTTTCGCAATCGTCTGCATCGGCATGATTGTGGTGATCGGCGTGATAGCCGCCATCGCCTCCCATTTCGACAAGGGTGACGATGAGATTACCGTGGGGCACGACTGCGCCACCTGCACGGCTGCACAAGAGGGCGATTGCAAGATACACTGCCTGATAGAGGAGCAGAAGAAAAAGAAGGAGTTAGAAGAAGATAAATGAAGGTAGAGGAAGATAAAAGAAGACGAATGGTTGGCGGAAAAGGCTTTTCTGCACTGAGACTATTGTCCTCTATCTCTTTCTTTCTTCTCATAATTTCCCCTATCTTCCTCACATTCTCCTGTTCGACCAAGAAAAACACCGTCGGCTCCCGTCGATGGCATGCGTTCAACGCTCGTTATAACACTTATTTCAATGGTTCACAGGCCTTCATCGAGGGTAACCTTGAGAAGGAGAAAGGGCATCGTGACAACTTTACGGAGATGTTGCCCCTCTACCCCGTTGCCAAGCGTGAGAGCCGAGAGATCGGAAAAGGTCAGTACGACCGTGCCATCGAGAAATGTGAGAAGGCCATCCGTCAGCATAGCATCAAGACCAAACCGGACTGGAACAAAGACCGCAGGAAGACAGCCAAGGATCGTGAATGGCTGGGGCGCAGGGAGTATAACCCCTTCCTCTGGAGAGCCTGGCTGTTGCTGGGTAAAGCGCAGTTCCAGCAGGGTGCCTTTGAGGAGGCTGCTGCCACCTTTACCTATATGACAAGGCTCTACCACACACAGCCCATGCAGAACGGACTGGCCAGGGCGTGGCTTGCCAAGTGCTACACAGAACTTGGATGGATGTACGACGCAGAGGATGTGATCCGCAATATGAGCCGCGACTCGATGGACTTCAGAGCCGTCAAGGACTGGGACTACACCTACGCTAACTACTATATCGCCCAGCACGACTACCAGAAGGCCATGCCCTATCTGAGAAAGGTGATTAGTCACGAGAGGCGTCGCATACAACGCGCCAGGGAATGGTACCTGATGGGACAGATTGAGGCTCAGCTCGGTCATCGTGACAAAGCCTACGAGGCTTATTCGAGGGTGATCAGGAACCACCCTCCCTATGAACTGGAGTTTAATGCCCGTATCGCCCAGACAGAGGTGATGCCGCAGGGTAACAAACAGAAGATCAGCAAACTGAAACGGATGGCACGCAACGACAACAATGCGGAGTATCTGGATCAGGTGTATTACGCCATCGGCAATGTGTATCTGACGGAAAGAGACACGATGCAGGCGATAGCTGCTTACGAAAAAGGTAATCAGTTGTCCGTGAGAAACGGCATTGAAAAGGGTGTGCTGCTCCTGACATTAGGTAATCTCTACTGGGAGAAGGAACGTTATAATGATGCCCAGCGCTGTTATGGCGAGGCCATCGGCCTGTTGGACAAGGAGCGCCCTGACTACGAGACGTTAGCACAGCGTTCGAAAGTTCTCGACGAACTGGTACCCTTTACCGATGCCATCCATCTGCAGGACTCGCTGTTGCTGTTGTCTGAGATGTCTGAGGATGACTGTATGAAAGCCATCAACCGAGTGATCGACGCCCTGAAGCAAAAAGAGAAGGCTGAGCGCGATGCCCAACTGATAGCAGAAGTAGAACAGCGACAGAGCGAGATGGACAGCTACGATCTGCAACAGCCTCAGAGGTCAACGCCACAAGTCCAGCAGCAAGGTAACGGACAATGGTATTTCTACAACCCCGTAGCCGTCAATCAGGGTAAGATCTCATTCCAGCGCCTCTGGGGTAAGCGCGAAAACAAAGACAACTGGCAGCGCAGCAACCAGACAGTCGTCAGTCAGGGAGGACTTGAAAACCTCGTAGATCCGGAAGTCTCAGAAACCCCAGAAGACGTGGAAGACCAAGGGAAACAAGGAGACCAAGGGAAACAAGGAGACCAAGGTCAGCAAGGGAACCAAGAACCCATTGGCGAAGCCCCCTCTGCTCTCAGCGATACCATCTCGCTGACATCTGAAGCGCCGCTCGATCCCCATGATCCCGCCTACTATTTGGCTCAGATACCATTCACAGCAGAACAGAAAGCTGAGGCACATGAGATTCTGGCGGATGCCCTGTTCCATGCCGGTATCATCTTCAAGGATAAGCTCGACAACCTGTCGCTCAGTGAGAAACACCTCGTCAGACTGACCAGCGAGTATCAGGACTACCCACTGATAGACGAAGCCCTGTATCACTTGTTCCTGCTCTATTCACGTCTGGGGCGCATCTTACAAGCCACGAACTGTCTGAGCAGACTGAAGACTGACTACCCTGACAGCGAATGGACGATCCTGCTCTCTGACCCCTACTTTAAGGAGAATGCCCGCTTCGGCGAACATATCGAGGACTCGCTCTATGCCACCACCTACGAGGCCTTCAAGCACGACAAGTTAGAGATGGTGAAGCACAACGTCAAACTCTCGGAAGAACGTTTCCCATTAGGTGCCAACCGCGCGAAGTTCATATTCATTGACGGTATGACACGCCTGAACGATGGTGACGGCGACGGCTGTCTGGAGCGCATGAAACAAGTGGTGGAGCAATACCCAGAGAGTGAGGTCAGTGAACTGGCTGGTATGATCATCAAGGGCGTACAGGAAGGACGCCGGCTCTACGGCGGCAAGTTTGACATCGGCGATATCTGGACGAGAAGAGACATCACGATGGCTGCCGACTCCACAAGAGCCGACACGCTGAGTGCCGCACGCGACGAACGCTTCTTGTTTATCCTGGCCTATGAGCCCGACTCCGTAAACGAGAACCAGCTGTTGTTTGAGATGGCACGCTATAACTTCACGAGCTTCCTGGCACGCAGCTTCGACATCGCCATCGATGAGGATCAGGGTCTGCACCGCATGCACATTAGCGGATTCCTAAGCTACGACGAAGCGATGCAGTATGCCCGTCAGCTGTATGCTGACAAGGCGATGGCAGAACGGCTGAAGAACTGTCGCAGTCTGATCATCAGCGAGACCAACCTTGCCCTGCTCGGCATAAGATTCAGCTACGACGACTATCAGCAGTTCTACGAAGACACTTTCGTGCCGATGAAGATCAGCGAGAAGAAGTTGCTGATAGAACCTGCGGAGATAGAACAGATCGACGCAGAGGATGTGGAGGAGACACCTGAGACTCAGGAAGAGGAGGACGACGATGACCAGTTCCCCTCTGAGAGGCAACAGCCGAAGGTACAGGACTTTGAATTTGGAGACGACTTCTGGTAAGATTGAGATATTAAGAAAATGAGATATTGAGATATGACGAACGGATTGTTACTTTGGGTAGATGATGAGATCGAGCTGCTGAAGGCACACCTGCTGTTCCTGGAGAAGAAAGGCTATGAGGTGATGACCGTTACCAACGGTAGCGATGCCATCGACCTGTGCAAACAGCATAACTTCGACCTGGTACTGCTCGACGAACAGATGCCAGGACTAAGCGGACTGGAGACGCTGCGCCGCATCAAGGAGCTGCAGCCCTCACTCCCCGTTGTCATGGTGACGAAAAGCGAGGAGGAGAACATCATGGAGCAGGCCATCGGACAGAAGATTGCCGATTACCTGATCAAACCCGTGAATCCCAACCAGATCCTGCTGGCCTTGAAGAAGAACATCCACCGCAGGGAGATTGAGACGGAGGTAACCCAGAACCAGTACCAGCAGAACTTCCAGCAGATCGCCATGCAGATACTCGACTGTCAGACGTGGAAGGACTGGGCTGAAGTCTATCGGCGCCTTGTCCACTGGGAACTGGAGCTGAGTGCCACCGACAGCAACATGACGGAGATGCTCCACATGCAGAAGGAGGACGCCAACAACGGCTTTGCCAAGTTTATCAAGAAGAACTATATGGACTGGGTAGCCGACCTCGGTGCCCATCAGCAGAACGAAAAGCGCCCGATGATGTCGCCCGAGGTGTTCAAGCAGAAGCTGTTTCCCCTGCTCAACGAGGGGCAGAAGACTTTCCTCGTGGTGCTCGACAACTTCCGCTACGACCAGTGGCGCATGCTCGAGAAAGAGATCAGCGAACTGTTCGATATCGATGAAGACCTCTACTACAGCATCCTGCCCACCGCCACCCAGTATGCCCGTAACGCCATCTTCAGCGGACTCATGCCCAATGAGATCGCCAAGATGTTCCCCGACCTCTGGGTGGATGAAGACGAAGAAGAGGGCAAGAACCTGAACGAGGAGCCGCTCGTAAGAACCCAACTGGAGCGCTACCGCAGGAAGAACACCTTCTCCTATCACAAAGTGAACAGCTCGGCCGATGCCGACAAGCTGCTGCAACAGTTCAACACCCTTACAAAGAACGATCTGAACGTGATCGTATTCAACTTTATCGATATGCTGAGCCATGCCCGTACGGAGTCGAAGATGGTGCGTGAACTCGCCAACAACGAGAGTGCCTACCGCAGCATCACCCTCTCCTGGTTCCGCCATTCGGTGATTGCCGACTTCTTCAAGCTGCTGGCACAGACCGACTGCAAGGTGATTGTGACCACCGACCACGGCAGCATCCGCTGTACACAGCCCGTGAAGATTGTGGGCGACAGGAACACCAACACCAACCTGCGCTATAAGTTGGGGAAGAACCTGGCCTACGACGACAAGAGCCTCTTTGTGATCAAGGATCCGCAGAAAGCCTTTCTGCCCACCCCCAACCTATCCACAAGCTATGTCTTCGCAACCGGCGACACGTTCTTTGCCTATCCGAACAACTACAACTACTATGTGACCTACTATCGCGACACCTTCCAGCACGGCGGTATCTCGATGGAAGAGATGATCATACCGATTATAACACTGACAGGAAAAAAGAGATAAGATATGGAAATCAAGATCAACGACTTAGGCAGCATTCGTGAGGCTGCACGACAGTTTATTACCCAGATTGGCGAACACAAGGTCTTTGCCTTCTATGGTAGCATGGGGGCAGGAAAGACCACCTTCGTCAAAGCTATCTGCGAAGAATTGGGTGTTGATGATGTCATCACCTCACCCACCTTTGCCATCATCAACGAGTATCATGCCGAAAAGGGCGTGATCTATCACTTCGACTTCTATCGCATCAAGAAACTCGAAGAGGTCTATGACATGGGCTATGAGGATTATTTCTACAGTGGGGCGCTCTGCTTCATTGAGTGGCCAGAGCTGATAGAGGAGCTTCTTCCCGAGGATGCCGTGAAGGTGAGCATCACAGAGGATGCCGACGGATCACGTACCGTGAAGCTGTAACACAGAAAAAGGGTGAACCACTAGAGTTCACCCTTTATTCTTCAGACATTCTGTTCCTGGAAGTCCAGGTCTGCTTGTACGATGAAAAACACTTCTTCGGGATTGAACGATGAGCAGAAGCCCTCGTCCTTGGCCCGCTTACATACATACTCCGCAATCTTCTCAAGGTCGATGTCAATCTCTTCCTCTTCGCTCTCCAGAATACCGCTTGTGAAATAATAGTCAACAATGAGATCCATCATATAGAGGATATCCTTGTCGCTATAGAATTTCTTCAGATCCGAAGGCATCTGCGTGCGGATATAAGCCAGTTCCCTTTTGTTCTCCTCCTCGTCGAGGCGGATCTCTTCATCAAAACTTGCCATCCTTACAACAGTGCTTGGAACTTCTCCTGGAGCTTAGCCTTAGGCTGTGCACCGATCAGTTTGTCAACCACCTCACCGTTCTTGAAGAAAAGGATGGTGGGGATGTTACGGATACCGAACTCTGCTGCCAGATCATCGTTCTCCTCTACATCGCACTTGCCGACTACGATCTTGCCATCATATTCCTTGGCCATCTCTTCAATAATGGGAGCGACCATACGGCAGGGACCACACCAAGTAGCCCAGAAATCTACTACCAGCGGCAGATTGCCAGCCTTCAGACTCGCAAAATTCTCATTTGTGATTGTTACTTCCATTGTTTCTTTGTTTTAAAAGTGAATACTATGTCTATATTGTCAACTGCAAATAGTGTGCCACTAATTGATGTGATAGTCGAGGCCCTCGTTCTTCTCGATATAATCGATCAGCGTATGGCGCACATCCACGCCACAGCTCTTACTGCGCAGCAGCACATGATTGGTACCGACCGAGTCGCGTATCTGGAAGAAGAGTTGCGTCTTTCCCGGGTTGCGCCCGATAATCTCGTTAAGGTCTGCTACGACCTGTTCGTCCAACAGGTCTGCTACCATCGAGATCGTGAGACGGTCAACAGCCCGTTCCTTCACCGTCTGCAGCAACTCCACATTGGTTACCTTCAGTTCCTTCTGGTCATTATTGTAGAAACGCGACTGCATCTTGCCTGTGACACATACGGCCGCACCTTCAATGAACTTACCGTTCAGGTTCAACCAGTCATCGCCAAAGAGCATCAGCTCGCCAGGACCTTCAAAGTCCTCGAGTGTGACAATGCCCCAAGGCTTGTTATTCTTACCAAATCGCTGCTGCACGCCTGTGACGACACCACCTAAAGTCACGTCCTCACGATCCTTTAAGGCAGCCCCTCTGTCTGCCAAATCGGCACACTTCGCATTACAGAGGTTGTCGAGGATGATCTTATATTCATCCAGCGGATGAGCCGAGAGATAGATACCCACGAGCTCACGCTCCTTGTTCAGGCGCTCGATATCACTCCAGCGCACATCGTTCTTGGGCACTTGCGGCTGGGCTATCTCTACACCTTCGCCAAACATACCGAACAGAGAGTTCTGCATCTCAGCCTTCTCCTGCTGATACAGCTGTCCGTAGCGACAAAGTGTCTCAATAAAGGTCTCACCCTTTGGATTCATAGCAAAGAAATCCTCGCGACGAATGCCGAAGCTGTCAAAACCACCGCTCAGCGCCAGCGCTTCAAAAGCCTTACGGTTGACGGCTGAGAAGTTCACACGCTGTGCAAAATCGTAGATATCTTTATACGGGCCGTTCTTCTCACGCTCCTCGATAATCGACAGAGCAGCCGAGTCGCCCATACCCTTGATGGCACCCAGACCAAAGCGTATCTCTCCATGATGGTTCACACCAAACTTCTCGTACGACTCGTTCACATCCGGACCTAACGTGGCAATGTTCATCGCCTTGCACTCATCCATCAGCTTGGTGATTTCCGTTATCTGGTCGCGACGGCGGCTCATGATGGCAGCCATGTATTCAGCAGGATAGTTCGCCTTGAGATAGGCCGTCTGATAGGCCACCCACGAGTAACAGGCCGCATGCGACTTGTTGAAGGCGTAGGAGGCAAACGCTTCCCAGTCACCCCATATCTTGTCGAGGATCTTCGGATCATGCCCGTTTCTGACACCGCCCTCAATGAACTTCGGCTTCATGGCGTCAACGATATCCTTTTTCTTCTTACCCATCGCCTTACGCAAGGCGTCGCTCTCACCACGGGTGAAGTCGGCCAGCAGTCTCGACAGCAACATCACCTGCTCCTGATACACCGTGATGCCATAGGTATCCTTCAGATATTTCTCCATCACGGGGATATCGTAGGTAATGGGCTTGCGACCATGCTTACGGTCGATGAAATCGGGGATATAGCCCATAGGTCCCGGACGATACAGGGCGTTCATAGCGATGAGGTCTTCGAAGACCGTAGGCTTCAGCTCGCGCAGGTATTTCTGCATACCTGCCGACTCAAACTGGAACGTACCGACGGTGCGCCCCTGTTGATAGAGTTCAAAGGTCTTGGGGTCGTCGATGGGAATCGTGTCGAGATCGATGTCGATGCCTCTGGTACGCTTGATATTCAGGCACGCCTCTTTCAACTCCGAAAGCGTCTTCAGTCCCAGGAAGTCCATCTTGATCAGGCCCGTCGATTCAATCACGTGTCCGTCATACTGTGTACAGTTGGTCTTCGTGCCCTTGAAGTCCGGATCATCAGCCGTCGATACGGGCACATGATCAGAGATCGGGTCACGACAGATGATAAAACCACAGGCATGGATACCCGTACCGCGCACCGTGCCCTCGAGCATCTTCGCATACTTCATGGTATTGGCAATGTGCGGGTCGGTTGATGCCTCGGCCTCCTGAAGCTCAGGCACAGCCTTGATGGCATTTACAAGATTCATCTTGGGCGTCTTGCCGTCCACATCAGGCAGACGGTCAGGAATCGCCTTACACAAGGCATTTGATATCGCCAGAGGCACATTCTCAACACGCGCCACGTCCTTGATGGAGTTCTTCGTCGCCATCGTGGCATAAGTTATGATATGAGCACAGTTCTCATGACCGTACTTGTCCATCACCCACTTCAATACCTTGCCTCGGCCGTCATCGTCGAAGTCGGTATCGATATCAGGCAGTGATATACGGTCTGGGTTCAGGAAACGCTCAAACAGCAGGTCGTATTTCAGAGGGTCGATCTTCGTGATTCCCAGGCAATAGGCCACCACCGATCCGGCAGCCGAGCCACGACCGGGACCTACCATCACGCCCAGTTCATCACGGGCCGAGTTGATAAAGTCCTGCACAATCAGGAAGTAACCCGGGAATCCCATCGTCTTCATGATATGCAGCTCAAACTTCACGCGCTCCATCACCTCGTCGGGTATCGGGTCGCCATAGCAGCGCTTCGCACCCTCGTAGGCGAGCTTTGCCAGATAGTCGGCCTCAAACTTGATGCGGTAGATCTTGTCGTAGCCGCCCAGCTTCTTGATCTTCTTCTCACCATCCTCCGGCGATAACTGGTTCTGGCCGTTCTCATCGCTCGTAAACTCATCATAGAGCTGCTGCTCGGTAAACTTCTGGCGCCACTCCGCCTCCGTACCGAAGCTCTCTGGTATCGGGAAGAACGGCATGATGGGGTCGGCATCCAGACTATAGGTCTCCACCTTATTTAATATCTCCACGGTATTCGCCATCGCCTCAGGCACATCGCTGAAGATGTCGTACATCTCCTGACGCGTCTTAAACCACTCCTGTTTGGTGTAGAGCATACGGGTGGGATCATCGAGATCCTTACCTGTTGACAGACAGAGCAGATGGTCATGTGCTTCGGCATTCTCCTTATCCACGAAGTGGGCATCGTTCGTGCACACCAGCTTCACACCATACTCCTTGGCCAGCTCTATCAGCACCTTGTTGGCCTGCTGCTGCATGGGGAACGTATCACGGTTGGCACGGATCTTCGGATCGGTCACCTCATGGCGCTGCAGCTCCAGATAGTAGTCGTCGCCCCACAGACGCTTGTGCCACTCGATGGCCTCACGCGCCCCGGCGATATCACCCTTCAGGATCTTCGCCGGCACCTCACCGGCGATACAGGCAGAGCAGACAATCAGGTCCTCGTGGTATTTCTCCAGCTCCTGACGGTCGGTACGCGGACGGTTATAGAAGCCTTCCACCCACGAGTTGCTCACGAGCTTGATCAGGTTCTTATAGCCCTTTGCGTTCTTGGCCAGCACAATCAGGTGATAGCCGCCCAAGTCGTCACGCTGGTCCTTCAGATGCATGTCGCCACGACGCGCCACATACATCTCACAGCCGAAGATGGGCTTAAAGGGTTCGAGCCCGTCTTTCTTGCGCTTTTTGTTCACGTCATTGCAGATGTCGTGAAATTCCTTAATGCCGAACATATCGCCGTGGTCGGTGATGGCCATTCCCTTCATGCCGTCGCCGATCGCTTTATCTACTAGCCTCTTGATGCTCGACTGTCCATCGAGAATCGAGTAGTAGGTATGTACATGCAGATGTACGAAATCTTCCATTCTTTAGTCGATAACTTGTGGTTTTGAGCTCCAAAGTTACGTCGAAATATTGGAAATACCAAAAGAAAAACGTGAAAAGTTTGTAACTTACGTAAAAAATACGTACCTTTGCAGGCGAATAATAAACCAATCAACAATCAGATGGGTGTAAAAATAAAGAAACTTAAAAAGATAAGAATACATCGTGAAGGCACTAACGAGCTGACTCTCAGCGCAATAGCTATTGCGGGAATAGCAGCTCTCATCTGGTACGGCCTCCACTCACATATTCTTTTATGGGCATTCCTGATCATCTTCGTTACGGCGTGGCTGATTGCGCTCAATTTCTATCGTTGTCCGATCCGCTATTTTAATGGCGACTCGGAGAAACTGGTCGTGGCCCCTGCCGACGGAAAGATCGTTGTGGTCGAAGAGGCTGAGGAGAACACCTACTTCCACGACAAGCGCCTGATGATCTCCATCTTCATGAGTCCGCTGAATGTCCATGCCAACTGGTTCCCTGTAGATGGTAAGGTGAAGTTCGTGAAGCATTTCAACGGCAACTACCATAAGGCCTGGCTTCCAAAGGCCAGCGAGGAGAATGAGCATGCCGATATCATGATCACCACACCCGACGGTCAGGACATCCTCGTGCGCCAGATTGCCGGTGCCTTAGCCCGTCGCATCGTCACCTATGCCAAGGCCGAGGAGGAGTGCTATATCGACGAGCACTTAGGCTTTATCAAGTTAGGTTCGCGCGTCGATGTGTTCCTGCCGCTCACGGCAAGAGCCTGCGTCATGATGGACCAGCCCACAACTGGCGACCAGACCGTGATCGCCAAACTGGCCTAATGTTTCATGTTTAATCTTTCATGTTTCATGATTAAGAAGCATATACCCAATACGATCACTTGCTGCAACCTCATCTCTGGCTGCATAGCCACTTACTTCGCCTTCATGGGTGATTACCAGATGGCCTTGCTGTTTATCGTAGTGGGAGCTGTTTTCGATTTCTTCGACGGTATGGTGGCGCGCCTGCTCCATGTGTCCTCTCCCATCGGAAAGGAGCTCGACTCGCTGGCCGACGATATCACCTTCGGCTTCGCCCCCTCTGCCATCATCTTCAGTTACCTGGCCACGTTCCATATTCATGTGCTCTTCGTACCGTTCCTGGCCTTTGTCATGGCAGCCTTCTCAGCACTGCGCCTTGCCAAGTTCAATCTCGACGAGCGCCAGGCCTTAGGCTTCATCGGTCTGCCCACCCCTGCCAACGCGCTGTTCTGGGGTTCGCTCATCGTGGGACTGGATCAGTATGAGGTAACTTTCGAGGGACTCGAATGGGTGATTCTCATCGGCACCTTCATCAGCTGTTATCTGCTGATAGCCGAGATTCCTATGTTTGCATTGAAGTTCAAGCACTGGGGATGGAAGGGCAACGAGATCAAATACATCTTCCTCCTCTCCTGCATTCCCCTACTCCTGCTCCTGGGCATCATCGGGTTTGCCGCCATCATCGCATGGTACGTCATCCTTTCGGTGGCCACGAATAAGAAATAAGAGATATAACATACCTGAAACATTACTAAAAACCTACTTTTAACATGAAACTAATCATTGGTGCCGTAGTCTTCGGACTGATTCTGATCTCCATCATCGTCATGTTGGTGATCAACTTCACCTATCGGGGTATCAAGAAAATGAGACAACAATCAGAAGACGACTACTACCGAAGAGAGAAAGAGAAAGAGCAGAAAGAGAAACATCCCTTCGGCAAGGACTATTTTAAGAGTGCTTCCCCCAAGAAGCCACAAACCGCCCGCCCCAATAAGCCTAAAGTGAATATTAAAATACATATTGCCCGCAGCACTAAGACTACAGGCAGTACCAATAACGTAACGATCATCGACGATCGCGAAGCTAGCGGCAAGCGCAAGATCTTCGACGATAAGGACGGCGAATACGTAGAGTTCGAAGAGGTATAAGGTTTAATTGTGGACGAGCGTACCGATCTGCTCACCGTCCATCACCTTCTTCAGGTTACCCACCACATCCATGTTGAATACATAGATAGGCAAGTTGTTGTCCTGACACATGCAGATGGCTGTCAGGTCCATCACCTTCAGGCCGCGTGCCAGCACCTCCTTATAGGTAATCTCATCAAACTTCGTAGCCGTGGGATCCTTCTCGGGATCGGCGGTATAGACGCCATCCACGCGCGTACCCTTCAGCATCACGTCGGCCTCGATCTCGATGCCGCGCAGACTGCTGCCCGTATCCGTGGTGAAGTAAGGTGAACCCGTACCGGCAGAGAAGATACACACATAGCCGGCCTCCATCGCCTCGATGGCCTTCCACTTCGTGTAGAACTCACCGATCGGCTCCATGCGGATAGCTGTCAACACCTTGTTCTTCACACCGATAGCACCCAGCGCCGAGCTCAGTGCCAGCGAGTTGATCACCGTGGCACACATACCCATCTGGTCGCCCTTCACACGGTCGAAACCCTTCTGTGAACCCGAGAGGCCACGGAAGATGTTACCACCACCAATCACGATACCGATCTGGACACCCATCTCACTGATCTCCTTGATCTGCTTCGCATAATCACTCAGACGCTCAGGGTCGATACCGTAGCCCTGCTTACCCATCAGGCTCTCGCCCGAGAGCTTCAAAAGAATTCTGTTAAATCTTGCCATAACAATAAACTATTAACTATTATCTATTAAACTGTACTTCCTTGAATGCGTAAGTGCGCAGCCTGCCCTGCCGGTCCTCCAACAGCAGATGGCCGTCCTCGCTCACGCCCGTCAGCCTCGCCTCAAAGCGCCCTTGAGCATCTCCAAACGTATGCCATCCCTCACGGCGGTAGAGCCTGTCACGATAGTCGGCACCGACGGTCTCACGCTGCCACGCCTCATCAACCTGCTGCAGAAACGCCTTCAGCAACTGTGCCCGATCCACCTCGTGACCTAAGAGCTGACACAGCGACACGGGATTAGGCGCATCACTCCTGAATACCGCCTGGTTCACGTTCAGCCCGATACCGATAATGCAGTCCTTGATGGCCTGGCCCTGCAGCCGGTTCTCTATCAGGATGCCGCAGATCTTCTTGTCGCCCACATAGATATCATTGGGCCATTTGATTTCCACCTTATTATATATATAGGGCTGCAATACCTCACACAGTGCCACCGAGATGATCTCCGTGATACGGAACTGATGGTTAGCGGGCATCCCGTCGGGATGTATCAGCATCGAGAACGTCAGGTTCTTGCCCCGTTCACTCTCCCAGCTGTTCGTGCCACAGCCCTTGCCAGCTGTCTGATAGTCGGCCACAACCACATAACACAGGGACGGTTCTTTTGTTAGATCGACCGCGTCTGATCTAACAAAAGAACCGTCCCTGTGTTTGAGCCATCGGTTGGTAGAGTCCGTTTCTTCAATATGTACAACTCTAAAATCCATAATCTGCTTGCAAAGTTAAGAAAAAAAAATGTAACTTTGCAACATGATTACAGAAGAACAGCAAAAAAAAGACGAACGCTATATGCGGATGGCCCTCGACGAGGCCCAGATAGCCTATGAGGCAGGCGAGATTCCCATCGGCGCCGTGGTCGTGTGCAAAGATCGTGTCATCTCCCGTGCCCATAACCTCACAGAGACGCTCTGCGACGTGACGGCACATGCCGAGATGCAGGCCATCACGGCCGCTGCCAACACTCTGGGCGGCAAGTATCTCACCGACTGCACCCTCTACGTCACCGTAGAGCCCTGTGTGATGTGTGCCGGAGCCATCGGATGGGCGCAGCTCCCCCGCATCGTCTATGGGTGTGCCGACGATAAACGAGGCTATCACGACTTCGCCCCTCATGCCATGCACCCTAAGGCCACTGTCATCGGTGGCGTCTTAGAAGAAGAGTGCCGCCAGCTAATGCAGGACTTCTTCAAATCCAAGCGCTAACAATTCACCCCCGCTAAGCCGATGCTTAACGGGGGCGACTACTTTGTTCTCAGGGGCTATATCCGTACCCCTGCGGCGGTTGCACTTCCCAACGCACCTAAGAGGGCGGTCAGTACAGCCACGGCGATCTTTGCAATCGTCTTCCACTTCTTCATCTTTTACCTCCTTTCTCTTTAAACATTAAACACGCCTCACTTCTCTTAATCATCGTCAATGGGGCTGTCGCTGTTGCCACCACCGCCGTTGCCGTCAGATCCGCTGTTGCTGTTGCCGGAACCACTGTTGCTGTTGGAACCACCGTTGCTGCTACCTGCCTCGTTGTCCTTTGGCTTCGAGGTGTCCACACTGTTCTTAGGCACCTCCTGCACACTGCAACCCGAGATGAACGTCTTCATGCGCTTTCCTTCTGAATCGGTCTTCACCTCCTCGGCACCAGTGCTCGACATGCTGATCTTGAACGTACCGAAGCCGTTGAGCTTCACACGCTTCGAGTCCTGCAGCTGATCCTGCATGGTTTCGATCAGTTCGGAGATCACAGCCAGGATATCACTCTTCTTCACAGTACAGTTACGCTGCATGATCGTAGCCAGCGCATTGGTGTCAACAGTGTTCGTCATCACCGCTCTGGGGTACCATTTGCCGTAACCTTTCTGCTTAGGAGAAGTAACCTGCGATAATCGGTAAAATACTGCCATCTTGTCCTCCTTTCTTTACTCGGGATTCGCATCCCTACTGGAGTGCAAAAACGTCCTGAGCTCGGAGGCCGTATGTCCGATTATCGTAATCATTCGAAGAACTCGCTCCGCTCAGACAACTTCTCATGTCGATTTACTTGTCTCGCTATGCGATCCAAGAATCGAAAAAGATTCCGATAATAGTACAACCTATAAATGCCTCCTCGTGCGGAATGTTTTTGTAATTAGCTGCACATTGGTTATTCGTTAGTTTACAATGTGGATATCATGGATCAAGTCTAAGAGAAAGAACTCCATTATTTGATTCTTTTATGAAATCCATATAAGATTGAGTCCATTTCTCCCAATGCTCTTTGTCTATGGCTAGTCGCTGGCTATCTGACATCTTATACTCTGACATAAACGTTCTATAAACAATCACCATTGCATCAATCCTGTCTTTAGCTTTGTCACCTTGAAGACCTGTGCGAGTAAAGCAAATACCGTCTCTGACACGAAAACCTAGCTTTGCCCCTTCTCCGTATTCTTCTATGTTCTTATTGATGGATTCGTTTATTTCTATTGGCATAGCAATATCATTTCTTGATAAATAGCAACATGCAATATCATTTGTTGATAGTGAGTCGTCCTTTATAAATCTCTCGTTGTATCGATGTAAAAAATGGCTGGTATAGGCGTGTATTTGACGTATCGCAACGTATCTCTGTTTATCAAAAAAGACATCCACAAAGTATCCTGTTGTAGGTTTTTCTACAAAATCAGCATTCTCAGCATAATAGAAAATAACATATTTGTTATTAGTAGACGGAACCTTGTATTCATACCATTTCCATACAGGGAACTTAATTGCCTTACGGAACTCCCTGACTGCTTTCGGAAGATAATACGCTTTTCTGTACTCCACCTTTCCCAAATCTGCAGCCAAGTGGTCATACATTTCTTTATATGTCATGGAAGATGTTATCATAGATATCCTCTAATAACATTACAAGTCATCTTGTACATTACCTTCATGCAGATTATAATTCTGTTCATCAGTATATGAGATTACAACATTATATTCTGTTCTTTTATACACAAATGAATAGTCTTTTCGAACATTTATCGTGATAAGCCCTAATTCATTTGAAATATTATCAGGTGTTGGACGAGGCAAAACTATATATGTAACATCATAACCGTCATCATCTTTTTTTTCAAATAGCCATTTCAACTCATTCAATTCCCCTTCTTGAATTTTATCAGCTAATTGTTCATTTGTTCTTTCAAATGCCCTAACTCCATAATCCTCACTATATTTTTCAATTAACATCTGCCTAAGATTATTATAAATACTAAGTGCCACATCTTCTTCATACGACGGGATATTGACTATTACAGTATGAACATTATTAGATTTTGCATCAGAATATACAAAAACTTTAGAATTGTGTCCTGCAAACTCTCCAAGGTATATTCTACTGTCTTTATGCCTTGTTTCATATGGATCTCTATCAAATCCTTTTTTCTTTAACTGCGAACAGAATTTTTTCAAAGGACCATCAATGGGAATACCCATGAATTTCATATGTTCCGTTTGTGAAAATGAGGTTAGTGTAAAAAGCGAAACCATCAACAATAAGATACATTTCTTCATATCGATACTTTTCAAATTTGTATTTCCAGCAATCTAATAAATTAATTATTTTGATTCATCAGTTCGTACAGGTATGCGGGGCTTTGGACATAGAGTTCGCCTTCTTCATCCTGCAATATCGACATCAGATCTGAATTGTAAACGCGTTCCATCGCCTTCTCGATGGAGCATCCCGTATCCTCCATCACGTATTTCACCAACTCGCTCAGTGCGTAGTCGATTAGATAAGTAGCTATCTGATGATGATTGGGCTCGTTCATACAATTTCTACATTTATTTTGTTGATATATGATAATGCACGTTCAGTTCCGAAGAAATACTGCTGATCGAGATACTTATCCTGAAGCAACTGGGCTGCCTGCTCTGGGGTGTATATACCTTCGCGGTAGTTGGTCAATTGAAGGACTACCCCATCGTCAGCTATCGGACCGATTACAATATCGTAATCATGTATAGGTTCTGCATTTTTTCTGTCTCGATTGGAATCCACAAATAAAAGCCATTCTACAGTTGCTTTCTCTGGGAATATCTTCACCTTCAAATCAGATTGTAAGGCCGACTCATCTAATTCGTAGGTAATAAGCGTTGGTGAGCCTCCGAAAAGACGCGCTTTTTTCTGAGCCATTCGAATGGCAGTTGACTTATCGGGGGTCAGATAGAACCCTTTGCCAAAATCTTTGTATCGTAAACCTTTTGTGAGGTCGATAGACTCTATGTCCGCATTACTACCGTGATATAGTGTCATGACAGTGTTCCTCCGTTCTTTTGGCAGATAATGAGCAAATCATCAATTGTCTCGTCCATCGACTGCAGATGCTCTACATCGTAGAACTCGATAAGAAAAGCTAATCCCTTATGTTCATGCAAATAGCGAAAAGCCGCCTGCCGAGTCATAGAAAATCGACGTCCAAAGGCTTGTATACATGCAGTCAAAAATGGGATTTCGTACTTGCTCATATCTATTGCTTCTATATATCAGTTGCAAAAATACAAATTTATTTGATTCCTTACAACTTTTTGGGAGAAAATCATATGTCGTTGCTCAGATTGCGTCCTGCAATCAAGCCAAGCGGCAAAGCATAGAGATTTCTTGGACTAGCCAAGCGGCAGAGCATAGAGATTTCTCGACTACGCTCGAAATGACAAAAAAGGGGCAATTAAAAAGTAATGAATTGCAAGGTGAAAAGTAACTTTTCGCAGGGTAAAAAGTAACTTTTCGAGATGCGAAAAGTTACTTTTTGTGGGTTTCACGTAGTAGAGCCACTTGCAGTGGTTACACACCCGACGGTAAGTGCCCGTCTTCATGCGTTCTAATTTCGATCGGGGCAATGCCTGCCCACAACGCGTACATATCATCATTTCTTCCATTCTATTGACTGTTGAATTGACTTTGAGATGAGCCAGTTTGACTTGTCTGACTCCTGGAATTCATAACTGATCACATGACCCGCATCGGTCCTCTTTTCATGGAACCCCACAAAGCGGTGGTTCTCCTGATCCATACGGATGCAGCACTCGCCCACGGTACCAAGATGACCGAAGCGCACCTTCTTGACATGCACGATCGTACGTTTCTGATTGAAATCACGCTCCATGATCTCCACCCAAGTGGCTTTATTGGCATAGTCGCTGGTGCCGGCAATGTCCCACATCTCAGGCACGTATGCCTTCCCGTCTCTCATGAGCGGTGGCTTTCGTGGATGCGCCACCATCCACGTCAGCTGATTCTCCACTTGTGCGAAGTCCACCACCTGACTGATCACATAGTTAGTTCTCTCCATCGGGTCGCCACCTTTCGCCTGCGTCTGATCCACCCAGTTGGCCGGGTCGATCACGGTCATGTCGATCGCGTAACGCAACCCGATCTGCCGTGCCGTCTCCAGAATGTCATCGATGCCCTTGCAGCGGTTGGCATCTATGATGAAGAAATGACTGGCGAGAAACTTAACGGCCTCCTGGAAGGTATGCTCATCCACCGTCTCTGGTGTGAGGCTTCGACCGATCAACATGGTGGCAAGTTCGTGGAACAGCAGCTTATAAGGGTATTTCTCGGGCGAATAAAGACAGATTCTCCAACCATGCTCCACTGCCAGCGAGAGGCATTTGAAGAGTGTGAAGGTGGACTTGCCGCTGCCTGGGAATCCTGAGGTCACACCGAAATAGCCTTTCTCCAGCTTCTCGAGTCTGGCCAACTGTTCCAGTTCGATGGTCAGACCATCAGGGATGCCGCCCTGTTCGTAGTACCACCGTAGCCCTGAATCCCATTCATTGGCGGTCACCTCGCCAGGGATGACTGACATATCGGCGGCCTCGACACAGGCTCTGACGGCCTCTTTGCCACCCCGCTGCAGTGCCTCATTGGCATCTTTGTAGTCGCCCCAGTCCACCACCTTACAGCGGGCAGCACCGAAGTACCTCAACAGGTTGTCGCAGGCCTGATGGCCCGCCTCGTCGTTATCTACGGCGATGATCACCGTCTTTACCTGGGCAAAGAGCGTATAGCGGAACCCGTCGAACAGCTCCATACGTGAACGGGCCCCGTTGCCCAGCGACACCACCGCCTCATAGCCTGCCTGCATACACGCCATCGCGTCGTTGCGCCCCTCGGTGATGATCATCTCCGTATGCCCCACCACCGAGTTCACGTTCCAAGGTATCGGGTCGCAACCTATCTCCTGTGAAAAGCCCTTCTCCTTGTGTAGCGGACGGTAGTGCACGTTGACGCACTTCGCCCCGTCGAAGGTGGGATAGGCAATGAAGATTTCCTCTTTGCCGTCGATGTCTCGGGGTATCCATCGGATGCCCATCTTCCTGACCAGCTCTATGGGCAGTTTGCGCTCCTGTTCGAAATAGTCGATCAGCGCCTGGGGATAGTCATCGCGCAGCAGCGACAGGTCGATGCTCTTTTCCTGAGTGTCGCTTCTCTTGCGGCCGCGCTTGGGTGCTATCTCCCGGTTGTAATACTCTTCCGTCCAGAACCACTGGCCGCAGTTGTAGCAGAAGCCCCAGCCCTCATCGGGATATACCACGAGGCATTTCTCCTTCTGGTGGATTGTCTTTCTGCCGGAACTGCATAGCGGACATTGATATCGCCACACGTTCTTGCTGTCATTCCGCTTCACCTGATGACCGTTCTTCCGATCGTCCTGCTCCAGCAGGTGATATTTTCCGTCGATTGTCTTCATATCGCATTATTATCTAGTAGTTGTTGATAGATGATCATCTCCGTTTGCTGGTCGAACTCCTCAGCGCTCACCCAGTCGTGACGAATGTAGCTGTACATGTCGTTGCGTCGCCGCTGTGGCGGTGCCTCAATGGGCAGGGGCTGACCGTGGGAGGCATATCGCTTGCCCGCGCGCAGGATTTCAAACTCAGAGTGCGTGTCGTCCAGACACACGCACGTTTTCTGTTTATTCTTTTTTTCTATTTCTAAATCTATTTCTTCCGCGCGCATAAGATAGGTATGCGCGGGAGTGGCGCAACTTTGATGCTTCTTTGCGGCACACTTGTTGAACTGTTGCTGAATCCATGGACTTGTAAAACGGTTGTTTTCCGCATCCACGATAAAAAGGTCGTAGTCTTCTATGATACGCTTCACGTCGCCACGATGGCGATGGGCCTCTACGGCGATAGCTGTCAGTTTTTTACCGGTAAAGGTTCCCCAGCCTCCCCCGCAGTGGGAGAGGTAGAGGTTCAAGGCCACATACAGACCGAGGCCGGTGGCTCCTTCTTCAGCATACATGCCGGCGATTTGTGGCTGCGACAGTAAGTCGCGCTGCAATTGCAGGAATCCGCTGTTCTTCATTTCTTCTCAAGTTCAAATGCCTGATGGCGGTTCATACGAAGGTTGATATGACAGCTCACGTGTACCCAGTAGCTGGAGCCCCGATGCTCAATGATCAGTTGGTCGTAGTCGGGCAGATTGTCTTTCATCCAATACCACAGCACACGGGCCATCTGCTCCTCGGTAGTCACCGAGAAGGGCCAATGCCTGCGTGGAATCTGAATATCGGCAGCCAATCCTTCCACATGTTGTGAATTGGGTACTCCCCCTACCAACCGATTAAGCATCTCACAACGATATCCGCTGGTTATCTGGATCGGCAGATTAAAACGCTGGCGTGTTGGTTCGAGACAACGTAGGGTAAGGTTTCTGAGGCGATCAATGTGTCGCTTCAACGGAATATTGGGTATTCCGTGCTTCTCCGCCATGGGCGAAGTGAGGAATTCAGAGAGCACAAAATGCTCTGTAAACCTCTGGTGGAGGTCTATAAAAGTCTTCATAAATAATGTTGGTTTAGAGAATTAAACGATTAGTTCGGGTAAGGAAGGGCGTCACCTGTTGTGGTGACGCCCCATAGTAATAACATCAATAAGGGGTTTTGTTTCATAATTGTTGTTTTTTAGTTATTAAAATGTTATCCTGAGACAATTGCAAAGATACAACAATTAAACCCTTTTTGATAGGTTATTACCTGTTAGAAATGCAGGTATTACCTATTTTTGAGACATCTAATAAAACCAGGATACAAATCTGAAAGTGCCTTGCAGAAGATACTGAGTTCTACTGGGTCATTCCGTTGCTTCAAACTGCTCACTACCCGACTGGGATTTTGGGGCGCATCAAGTCCAAACTGTTCGTAAACGGCCATTGATATCTCATAGAGCGTGGCATGATGACCCGACTGAGTCTTAAGTTGCCCTGAAAGGTATAACGTATATACTAATTCCATCAGGTCGATTTTACTGCCATCCCATCTTAACTGGACTGTCTTGTCCTTCTTTTCTAACACCTTCTTAATGGCATTAGGTATTCTTATAATTTTTTTCATTATTTTTTTATTTAAGTATAATATACTCAATACGAAAGACCATCAGACAAAGCTGAGGTTGGAAATTATAAACTAACAGGGAAGGTTCGCACCATTATTCGCGGTACAAACCGGTATGGTTAGGGGAGTTCTCGCGCAGAGCGCCGTCTTTTAGAAATGCAGCCCAACAACAATTGCCAAGGGTGCTTTGGCTTTTACCTATCATAGCTTCTAGTTGTTTTGTTTGATGGTTCAAAAATACCATTTTTTCATGATATATGCAAGAAAAATCTTCAGATTTAAGGTCAATGAGACAAATAGCCACTATTTTTTATACATACAGAATAAAGCCACGGAAATAACAAAAAGAATCGCCCCCGTTAAGCTGATGCTTAGCGGGGGCGAGGAGTATTGTTAAGTTTGAAACTTAATCGTTCTCTACAAGACCAGAGTAGCGTACACCCTCCAGATGGTAAACCAAAGCATCATCATCATCGCTAAACGTTACATCCATCGAGATGAGGTCAGCAGGTGAACCGTTGTTCTGTACACCACCATTCTTCACAATCTTTGCATTGGTGATACTTACTGTGCAATCGTAGTTCATATTATGAGCGTCGATAGCACTAAAGGTCAGACCATTAAGCTCTGCAGCAGCCTTCACCTTGAAATCCCAGAAATTGCCCTGATCGTCAACGAAGATCTCGTTAGGGTTGTTGGCAGAGGTGTTGTAGGTCAAAAGATGGAAGGAACCAGTGATAGCTTCTCCACCAACTGAAGCCTGAACATACCAGTCGCCAGCCAGACTCTCTGTAGCTGTTCCGCCAATATCTTCCTTCTGACAGCTTGTGATAGCCATGCAGAGGAGCATTGTTGCTAAATATAATACTTTCTTCATAATCTATTATTCTTTAATCCAAGTTTCGTTGAACGTTAATGTTTCTGCATATACACATACGAACTTAATAGTACCTGTAGCTTCATCGAATGTGCCCTCGAGAGAATCGAGGCCATCGCCCCAACCGGGAATGTGGCTATCTTCCAGTGTCAGTGTGCCATCATCATCAACAGCTACTGTGGCAGCCATCTTATAGTTAGCACCATAACCAGCCCAGTTGTTAGCACGTACAGCATACCAACCACCAAGTGCGTCGTCGAAAAGGACAGTGCCGTCACCATTGTCAATCACAAGCACTTCGATATCTCTACCATAGGCAGTACCGTTACGGTCACTGGATGCCTGGTTCAGATAGAAGCCCTCAATCGGACTGGTAGAATCAAGCACAACCACTGTACGCTTTGCAGAAGCGTCGAAGCCATCTTCATTCTTAACGGTTGTATAAGTCAGGGTATAGACACCACTCTTATTGATGTCCACCGTACCAGAGACTGTTACCTGACTGGTCACATCCTCACCGTTCAGCTCAGAATAATAACCAGGATCTACATAAGCCTCACCCTTCTCCCATATCAGGTAAGTATCACCGTTCAGCGTGATAGAGGGATAATAAGTAATGCGCGACAGGCCCTCAGACTTCTTGTCGCAGCTTGTCATAACAAGTGCACAGAGGGCGAATAGCATTGTATAAAATATGTTCTTTTTCATTGTCTTTCTCTGTTTTGATATTTAGACATCGATTACTGAGCCCAGAAGATTGGGGTCGTATAGCCAGGGAATGCAGGCGCATTGGTGTTACGTGCTGAAGAGCTCTCAGCATACGGCCAGCGCTGCAGCAGCTGGTTGTCACCTATAGAGTTCAGGCTTGTAAGAGCTGTCATCAGTCTCATTGTACATATCGCTACCCTTCACCGTACCGAAAGTAGGATACTTCAGACGACGGAGCTCGCAGTAGCCCTCGAAGGGGTTCACACCTGCCATAGCAATCCACTTGGCAATACCGATAGACTTCTTGTAGTTGCTCTGGTCGTAAGGCCACTGCTCTACGAAATCTTCAGCATAGTCGAGAGCAGTGATGTCATCGTAGCCAGCAGTACGCATAGAGTAAGCATTAGCCAGGTCATAGTATGCTTCAGCCATA
>CACZTJ010000045.1 GCA_902784065.1 uncultured Prevotellaceae bacterium
TCCCACCTCTTCCCATTCCGAACAGAGAAGTTAAGCCCGCCTGCGCCGATGGTACTGCAATGCAATGCGGGAGAGTAGGAAGCCGCCGTCTTTTTTCAAGAGTGAGCCTCGAGTCAGCAATGACTCGGGGCTCTTTTTTATAACCATGATAATCTTTAAAACATATTAAATCGACAGTAAAAATAGCGATTTTCTATCTTATTGCCTATTTTCTGTTTGGAGATTTATGGAAATTATGTATCTTTGCAAATGAAATAATAAACCCCATTTAAAATTTTCAGAGATGAAGAGACAGTTATTTATAGTGATGATGCTTCTGGTGGGGCTGGTAGCCAGTGCGCAGGAGTATAAGACCGTAACGGATATCAATTTTACGGCGAAGAGTGATGCGTATGCCCAGGAGCGACTGAAACTGGATGTCTATTACCCAGAAGGAGCTAAGGACTGTCCGGTAATCGTGTGGTTCCATGGGGGCGGTATTGAAGCAGGACAGAAGGAAATCCCTGAGAAACTGAAGGAAAAGGGCTATGTGGTGATTGGTGCCAATTACCGTCTGTTGCCTAAGGTGACTATTGATAAGACGCTTGATGATGCAGCCGAGGCTGTGGCATGGGCATTCCGTCATGCCAGCGAGTATGGTGGCGATCCGAAGAAGATAGTAGTAACCGGGCATTCTGCCGGTGGCTATCTGGCTATGCTTCTCTGCTTGAACAAAGCTTGGTTGAAAGCATATGATGTAGATGCAGACGATGTGTGGATGTATGCACCATTCAGTGGTCAGGCTGTGACGCATTATAATGTGCGAAAGATGCGTGGTATCAGTCCACTGCAGGTGGTGATTGATGAGTATGCCCCGATATACTGGGTGCGTCCTGATTGTCCGACGTTTGTGTTGATTTGTGGAGATCGTGAGCAGGAACTCCTGGGACGCTATGATGAGAATCAGTATCTGGCACGTATGATGAAACTGGTGGGTCATCAGAAGACATACCTCTATGAGCTTGATGGTCATGATCATGTTGCGATGGTGGAACCCAGCTTCCATATTTTGGAGGCGCATATCAAGCAATTGTTGGCAGAGCAAAAGTAAATATATAAAAATATTTAATCTATGGAGTGGTTGGAAATTATTGCCGTTGTGATACTGGTCATTATCGGAGGTGTGATTTACTGGAATAAGGTAAAAGGCTAAAATTTTAGAAATATGAAGAAAAGAATGATGCTGATTGTCATGGTGCTTGCTGTAGCAGTAAGTGCCTGGGCAGGACGAGTAGGAGAGCAGGAGGCCCGGAAGAAGGCTACTGCATTTATGGTAGGTCAGGCAGGGACGCGTGGAGAGACTGCGTTAACGAGAGTTTTTCTGCCGCTACAGACAAAGAGTGCCACCTGGTCGGTGACAGATGCTCCCATCTATATCTATAACAATGATGGTGGAGGTTATGTGATTGTGTCAGGTGATGATCGTACGGCAGATATTTTGGGTTTCAGTGAGAAAGGCCATATTGACGCCAATCATCTTGCTGTAAATATGAAATCATGGCTGCAGGGATATGTGAGACAAATAGAAAGTATTTCTGCTTCTGCGACTCCGCGACGTGTGGCTACTACAAGATCAGAAGCTAAGGCACCCCTCGCCACGAAGCTGAAGACGGAATGGGGACAGGATTTCCCATACAATCTCCATACACCAGAAATAACCTTCGCGTGGAAAGATAAGGATACAACCATGCATACTGCAACAGGTTGTGTGGCAACAGCGATGTCAATGATTCTTCATTACCATCAGTATCCTGATAAGTTGCTGAAAGGTGTTCCAAGCTACGAAGGTACTTGTGATGTTCCTGTGGAAGAAGATGGAAAAAAAGATATTATCAAGGATGTGAAATGGAAAACAGAGGATATTCTTGAAGGTTCTCCCATTGATTGGGCGCATATCACAGATAAGTATGATGAGAAAAGTAGTGATGTAGAGAATGATGCCGTTGCCCGACTGATGCAGTATTGCGGTGCGACTGTAAATATGCAATATGGTATTGAGTCGAGTGCAAATACCGACGGTATTCTTGTTGGTATGAAAAATTACTTAGGTTATCCGGATGTATATGCTCTGCATGACTTTGAATATGACGCCCAAGGCTGGGTTGATGCCGTGTATAATGAAATGTCACAAGCAGGCCCCGTGATATTCTCAGGAATAACACCTTCTGCGAGTGGTCACGAGTTTGTGCTTGACGGCTATCAGTCGAAAGATGGTAAGGATTATTTCTATGTGAACTGGGGCTGGGATGGCGAAGACAATGGTTATATGCTGCTTTCAGTACTGGAGCCGGGCTGGCTTCTCGATGAAAGTGGTAATCCGGAAGGATTTACTTTGGATCAGGATATGGTATGTGGCTTGGGCCCTCAGGGTAAGGGCTATACCAAGGCGCCAAGAACGTTTTATGCAGATGATCTTGAAATGGGCATTGAAGGTAAAGAGTATACCAGAAATAATAAATCCGACAACTTCCAGATTCCAGATTATTATTATCAGTTTACAAACTATCACCTGGATGTACTTACATTGAAAACTGCAGTAGGTGTTTATGATGCTAATAATAAACTTGTATTTAAGGCACACACGAGTGAAGATGAAGGATATACATTAATGTACTATTATTATGGCTATATAAGTGAAGATGACAGAAAGAATCACGATTTCCCGATTGGAGGAGGTTTGGATGATGGTACTTACACCTTGATGCTTATTTGCAGCGAGCCCAACACAGAAGACTGGGTACCGATGCAGAATGCAGAGGCGTTTACAATACAGATGACGATCTCTGGCAATAAGTGTACTTTCAAGGAAGGTGGTGCTACAGCCATCCGCAAGGTGGTGTCGGAGATTAGCGGCGAGAATACCGATAACGCATGGTATTCACTCTCTGGAGCCCGTCTGACTAGCGAACCCACCATGAAGGGTATCTATGTCCACAAGGGTCGTAAGGTGGTCAAGTAACTATCACCCTTAACGGCGCTTGAACACCAGTTTTGATGGCAGCTTCTGCCATTTTCCATCCTTGGGAACTTTCAGCGAACTTCCCTCTACCTGCCTCAGCACGTAGAGGGAATCGTTTTCTACTGTCAGCGTAGCCGTCAGATCCTCGCTGCCATAGTCGTTAATCATCTGAAGCTCTGCCGTTTGGCCCTCTATCTTCGACGAGGTTATCAGCCAGCAGAAGGAGTTGTGCTTCTTCCCCAGATACCCTGGCAACTCGCCGTAGAGCTCCTGACCAGGTACGGTGATACTCTCATTATAGAGGTCGAGGCGCATAAACACCTCATAATCATTATTATATATGTACGCGCGAAAGGGCTTGGCGGTATTCTGGGCAGAAACCGACAAAAGTGACAAATGAAAGACTATAAAAATCAAAAACAACTTTTTCATATTCAGCCAATTTCTTAATTGCTGACAAAGATACTAATCTATATCATTATTTCGTCAATCGTACTAAAAATATTGTGGAAAAAGTGGGGTAATTTAGAAAAATTTAAGTATCTTTGCACCGAATTATATATTAATATGGCAAAAAAGCAGTTAATACCAGACTACATCTTCGAGTCAAGTTGGGAAGTCTGCAATAAAGTAGGGGGAATCTATACAGTCCTTTCGACACGTGCCAAGACCCTACAGGAGGCACTTCAGGATAAGATTGTTTTCATCGGTCCTGATTTTTGGAAAGAGCAAGAGAGTCCTTATTTCAAGGAGGATAAAGCCCTCTTTGCCGATTGGCAAGCGGTGGCTAGTGAACAAGGGCTCAATGTCAGGGTAGGTCGTTGGACCATTCCTGGCGAACCAATCGCGATCTTAGTGGATTTCGTTCCTTTCTTCGAAAAGAAGAATGAGATATATGGCTGGCTGTGGGAGCACTACGGTGTGGATAGCCTGCATGCCTATGGCGACTACGACGAGGCTTCGATGTTCTCTTATGCATCAGCCTTGGTGGTAGAGAGCTATTACAACCATTATCTCGACAGTTCGAAGAAGGTTGTTTTTCATGCTAATGAGTGGATGTGCGGACTTGGAGCCTTGTATATCAACAACAAGCTGCCCCAGATCGGTACCATCTTTACGACCCATGCCACCAGTATCGGTCGTTCTATTGCCGGCAATATGAAGCCGCTCTATGACTATCTGTTTGCCTATAACGGCGACCAGATGGCTGGCGAGCTGAATATGCAGTCAAAGCACTCTATCGAGAAGCAGACGGCTCACCATGTGGATTGCTTCACAACAGTGAGCGACATTACCGCCAAGGAATGTATAGAGCTGCTGGATAAACCCGTAGATGTGGTACTGCCTAATGGTTTCGACGACAGTTTCGTGCCCAGCGCACAGCAGTTTGCCCGTAAGCGTAAAGCAGCCCGCAAGAAGATGCTGGATATAGCCAATGCGCTGCTGGGTGAGAATCTCGACGACGACACGTTGCTGATCTCTACTTCTGGTCGCTACGAGTTCCGCAATAAGGGTATCGATGTGTTTGTAGAGGCAATGAACCGTCTGCTGCGTGATCGTGACCTGAAGAAGAAGGTCGTGGCATTCATTGTGGTACCAGGTTGGGTAGGAGAACCCCGAAAGGATCTGCTGGAGCGCATGAATAGCAAACAGAAGTATGATACGCCGCTGGATATCCCTCAGGTGACCCACTGGCTCTATAACATGAGCCATGATAATGTGCTGGGCATGATGAAGTACTACGATATGCACAACCGTAAGAATGATAATGTGAAGGTGATCTTCCTGCCCTGTTATCTCGACGGTAAGGATGGCATTGTGAATATGACCTATTACGATGTCGTGCTGGGTAACGACCTGTGTATCTATCCGTCGTATTACGAGCCTTGGGGTTATACCCCGTTGGAGGCTGTTGCTTTCAAGGTGCCTTGTATCACTACCGATCTGGCAGGCTTTGGTCTTTGGGCCAACTCTGTGTTTGGTCATAATGGTCAGTTGGAAGATGGTGTGAAGGTGATCCATCGTACCGACTATAACTACTCTGAGGTGGCAGATTACATCAAGGACACCGTGGCTGCTTTCTCTGCAATGGATAAGAAGCAGGTTGACACCTGTCGCAAGCATGCAGGAGAGCTGTCGAAGAAAGCTCTTTGGAGCGAATTTATCAAATACTATTATCAGGCTTACGATATTGCTCTGACGAAAGCGGAGGAGCGTAAGAAGACGATGCAATAAAACAAGAAATTAAATTCATAAATTAACAAGGATATGAAAATTAAAGCTGATTACACAAATGATCCCGCTTGGAAAGTTCTGACCGTAAGAGCTACTCTTCCCGAGGAACTGAAGTGTTTGGACGAGATTGCCCACAATATGTGGTGGGTGTGGAACTCTGAGGCTCGCGATCTGTTCCGTGAGCTCGATGTAGAAATCTATCACGATGTGAGACACAATCCAGTGATGCTGTTGGAGCGTCTCAGCTATGAGCGTAAGGAGGCCATCCTGAAGGACAAGGCCCTGATGAAGCGTATCAAGGACGTCTATAAGAAGTTCCGCGATTATATGGCTGTAAAGCCCGATACCAAGCGCCCCTCTGTGGCTTACTTCTGCATGGAGTATGGTATGCACTCAGCCCTGAAGATCTATTCTGGTGGTCTGGGAATGCTCGCCGGCGACTATGTGAAGGAGGCTTCCGACTCTAACGTCGATATGTGCGCCGTTGGTTTCCTCTATCGTTTCGGTTATTTCACACAGAGCCTCTCTATGGATGGTCAGCAGATTGCCAACTACGAAAGCCAGAACTTCGGTTCTCTGCCCATCGAGCGTCAGCTCGACAAGGACGGCAATCCTCTGGTGATCGATGTGCCTTACACCAACTATCAGGTTCATGCCTACGTATGGCGCGTGAATGTTGGTCGTGTGAAGCTCTATCTGCTCGACACCGACAACGAGATGAACTCAGACTTCGACAAGCCTATCACCCACGCCCTCTATGGTGGCGATTGGGAGAACCGTCTGAAGCAGGAGATCCTGCTCGGTATCGGTGGTATGCTGCTGCTGAAGAAGCTGGGTATCAAGAAGGATATCTACCACTGTAACGAAGGTCACGCCGCACTCTGCAACCTGCAGCGTCTGTGCGACTATATCGAGGAAGACGGTCTGACATTCAACCAGGCTCTGGAGCTTGTTCGTGCCAGCGGTCTCTATACTGTTCACACACCAGTACCTGCAGGTCACGACTACTTCGATGAGGGTCTGTTCGGCAAGTACATGGGTGGCTATCCTGCTAAGCTCGGCATCACTTGGGATGAGTTCATCGGCATGGGTCGTACGAATCCCGACGATCATGGCGAGAAATTCTGTATGAGTACCTTCGCTTGCAACACCTGTCAGGAGGTTAACGGTGTGTCTAAGCTTCACGGCTGGGTTTCTCAGAAGATGTTCGCTCCCATCTGGCGCGGCTACTATCCTGAGGAGAACCACGTGGGTTATGTCACCAACGGTGTTCACTTCCCCACATGGGTGGCTACAGGCTGGCTGAGGAATATCTATGAGAAGTATCTCGATCCGAAGTACAAGAGCGACCAGTCTAACGAGAAGCTCTGGGAGGGTATCTACAACTGTCCCGATGAAGAGCTTTGGTCTTGTCGTCTGGCTATGAAGCAGAACCTGATTCACTACATCAAGAATCAGTTCACTGAGACCTGGCTGAAGAATCAGGGCGATCCCTCACGCGTGGTATCACTCCTCGAGTCGATGGATTCTAAGCGCCTGATGATCGGTTTCTGCCGTCGGTTCGCCACCTATAAGCGTGCTCACCTGCTGTTCACCGATCTGGATCGTCTCAATAAGATTGTGAACAATCCTGAGCGTCCTGTGATGTTCCTCTTCGCTGGTAAGGCTCACCCCGCCGATGGTGCAGGTCAGGGTCTCATCAAGAAGATCTACGAGATCTCTCAGCGTCCTGAGTTCCTCGGTAAGATTATCTTCCTCGAGGACTACGACTTCCTGCTGGCTCGCCGCCTTGTATCAGGTGTTGATATCTGGATGAACACACCTACACGTCCGCTCGAGGCTTCAGGTACATCTGGTGAGAAGGCTGAGATGAACGGTGTTGTCAACCTCTCCGTAAAGGATGGTTGGTGGCTGGAGGGCTATCGTGAGGGTGCTGGTTGGGCACTCACCGAGAAGCGCACCTACCAGAACCAGGGTTATCAGGATCAGCTGGATGCAGCTACCATCTATGGTCTGCTCGAGAACGAGATCATTCCTCTTTATTATAATAAGGATAAGAAGGGTGTCTCTAAGGGCTGGTGTAAAGTTATCAAGAACTCTATCGCCCAGATTGCACCTCACTACACGATGAAGCGTCAGCTCGACGACTACTATTCTAAGTTCTACGAGAAGGAGGCTAAGCGCTTCAAGGAGCTCTCTAAGAACGACAACAAGCTGGCTAAGGAGATTGCCCTGTGGAAGGAGACTGTTGTTGAGCGCTGGGATGCCATCGAAGTGGTATCATCTGAGTGGAACTACCCCGCAGGTGGTGCTGAGGCTGGTACGAAGTACACGCTGAAGTTTGTCATCAACGAGCAGGGGCTCGACGATGCCATTGGTCTGGAGAAGGTCAATGTGTTGACCGACAAGGAAGGCAATGAGAAGGTATTCTCTGTAGAGCCTCTGAAGATGGTTAAGCACGAGGGCAACAACTACACCTTCGAGGCTGAGCTGGCTCCTCGTCATTTCGGTCAGTACAAGAGTGCCGTCCGTATGTATCCGAAGAACAAGAACCTGCCTCACCGTCAGGACTTCTGCTACGTGAAGTGGCTGGAGCTGCCTGCATTCAACGGCTAATCAGCTGGTGAGACAGTAAGTATAAAAGAAGCGCCCGGGTTTATTCAAACTCGGGCGCTTTATAATTCTCGTTGATGTACCTGCCTAAGGGGTTATCCTTGTTGCGCTGCGCTGTGTTCTGGATGCAGGCCGACATCTGGCGGTGCAGGCTGTCCACATAGTGTGCCAACGCCTTCTGTGCCGTGGAGTCGGCAGCAGGATGCCGTAAGGCCTTCGCCACCTGATAGCCCATCAGGGCGATGGAGTCCGTCAGCTGTTGCCACTGGTTGTTCAGCTTGGTTCCAGACACCCGCGACGTTCCTGGCTCGCTGTTCAGTTCTACGGTAATAATGCCAGGCTCGGTAAAGAAACTCACTTGGCAGGCAGGGGCCTGTTTCGCCATCACGCTATAGAGCCCCATCTCCTTGATCTCACTGTAGAAAAAGAATTTTCTCTGGCTCACCGTAGAGATGGCGATAGGCTGCTGACTTTCATTCATCAGGCAGATAGTGTCGCCCTCCTCAAACGAACGGGCAAAGCCGTCGATCTGAAATGTATTGGACTGGCAGGCACAGAGTAAGAATCCTGTTGCTGCCAGTCCAAAGATAGATTTGATAGTCATTCTGTTATACGATATACAGGTCGCTGATGCTCTTGTTGTCAATCACTCTGCGAATAGCCTCTGCAAACATATCGGCCACACCGATCTGCTTCACCTTGGCGCAGCGCTGAGTGTATGGGATAGAGTCGGTAAACACGATCTCCTCCAGTGCCGACTCCTGCACACGGTCGCTGGCAGGTCCGCTCATCACGCAGTGGCTGGCACAGGCGCGAACGGTCTTTGCACCATGCGCCTTCATCAGGTCGGCAGCCTTGGTGATGGTACCAGCGGTATCCACCATATCGTCGATGATCACCACGTTCTTACCTTCCACCTCACCGATAATCTGCATCGTAGCAATCACGTTGGCACGTGCACGCGTCTTGTTGCACAGCACCAGCGGGCATCCCAGATACTTGGCATAAGTGTTGGCACGCTTTGATCCGCCCACGTCAGGCGAGGCAATCACAAGGTCGTCGAGGTTCAGCGACTGCAGATAGGGGATGATCACGTTCGATGCATACAGGTGGTCAACGGGTACGTCAAAGAAGCCCTGAATCTGGTCAGCGTGCAGATCCATCGTGATCACACGGTTCACACCGGCAGCACTCAGCAGGTCGGCCACAAGCTTGGCACCGATACTTACACGGGGCTTGTCCTTACGGTCCTGTCGCGCCCATCCGAAGTAGGGGATCACCGCGTTGATGGTACGTGCTGAGGCGCGCTTGGCAGCGTCGATCATCAGCAGCAGCTCCATCAGGTTGTCGCTGTTGGGGAAGGTGCTCTGTACCAGGAAGATGTCTCTTCCTCGGATGCTCTCCTCATAGCTGACAGCAAACTCGCCGTCGGAAAACTTTGTAATTTGTAACTGTCCTAAGGGGCAGCCCAGACTTTGACAGATTTTCTCTGCCAGGTATTTCGTCGCTGTACCCGAGAATACCATGTAAGAGTTTTTATCAGACATTTTATATGCTTTAAATTAATCAATCATCTTCATCAGGCGCTCGAAATGGCTCAGCAGCGCCTTGTAGTCGATCTCGTTGTGGATGTTAAAACGGTTCCATAGATCCCCGCAGATCACCACACCGCCGAAACCTAACGCCTTTATATCTTTCACGTTGTCGATGTTCATGCCTCCCAGGGCATACACCTTCTTGTCAATCAGTCCTTCTTTGGCAGCAGCCTCCAGTTCTTCACGTGTAAACGACTGCTTCTCGTCCTTGTTGGTCTGACTGTCGTAGATGGAGTGCAGAAACACGTAGTTCGAATGCTTCTTGGCCTCCTTCAGTTCGCTGATGGCGTGACAGGTACGTGAGATATTGCCTTTATAGCCTGTAGGCGGCTCCGTGTGGGCATCATCGATATGAATTCCCTTCAGGCGATACTCCTCTTTCAGATAGAAATGGCCGTGAACGGTAATCCTATTGCGATAATCATCCCCCAACAGCGTCAACAGTCGCTCCGAATACATCGGAGAGGCGCCGGGCTTATACAGATGCAGGTTCTCCAGCCCCTCCTCAAAGAGGTTGGCCAGTATCTTGTCTTCTTCAACGAAGAAGGTGGGTTTTGTCATTACAATGAGCTTCATTTTCTTGGTCTCTTCTCTTTCCGATGTGCAAACTTACACATTTTTTTCGATATTGACATCACTTTCGCTAAAAAATTGCCTCCGAAGATGCATTTTTTAAGAAAATTGTCGTAATTTTGCACCCTGAACAGAGCCTTTTAATTTAAAAAGGCAGATTAGGATTAAGAAATAAGTAACATAAAAAATTAAAATCGAAATGAAAGCATTTGTTTTTCCCGGACAGGGAGCACAGTTTGTAGGAATGGGTAAGGATCTGTATGATAACAATCCCTTGGCAAAGGATCTCTTTGAGAAAGCCAACGAGATTCTCGGCTATCGCATCACCGACATCATGTTCGAGGGTACCGATGAAGATCTGAAGCAGACCAAGGTGACGCAGCCCGCCGTCTTCCTTCATAGTGTGATCTCAGCTCTCTGTATGGGTGATGCCTTCCAGCCCGATATGGTGGCTGGTCACTCTCTGGGTGAGTTCTCTGCTCTGACAGCAGCAGGCGCCCTGAGCTTCGAGGATGGTCTGAAACTGGTTTATGCCCGTGCGATGGCAATGCAGAAGGCCTGTGAGGCTCAGCCCTCAACGATGGCAGCCATCATCGCCCTTACTGATGAGAAGGTAGAGGAGGTATGTGCTGAGGTCAGCAAGCAGGGTAAGGGTGTTGTGGTTCCCGCTAACTATAACTGCCCTGGTCAGCTCGTTATCTCTGGTAATGTTGAGGCTGTCGATGAGGCATGTGAGCAGTTTAAGGCAGCAGGTGCCAAGCGTGCCCTTGTGCTGAAGGTAGGTGGTGCTTTCCACTCTCCGCTGATGCAGCCCGCCAAGGATGAGCTTCAGGCAGCTATCGAGGCTACAGAGATCAAGGCGCCCAAGTGCCCCGTATATCAGAATGTGGATGCAAAGCCTCATACCGATCCCGCAGAGATCAAGGCCAACCTCATTGCACAGCTCACTTCTTCTGTACGCTGGACACAGAGTGTTCAGAATATGATTGCCGATGGTGCCGACGACTTCACAGAGTGTGGTCCTGGTAAGGCCCTGCGCGGTATGATCGTTAAGATTAACAAAGAAGTCTCAGCTCATGGCATCGAATAAACTGATTGTCTATCAAGTTTTCACGCGCCTTTACGGCAATCGTCGGGTCGCTCGTAAAGAGTACGGCACGATTGAGGAGAACGGCTGCGGCAAACTGAACGACTTCACGCCCACCACCCTGAAGCACATCAGGGAGATGGGCGTGAGCCATATTTGGTACACAGGTGTGATCCGTCACGCCACCCAGACCGACTATTCCGCCTATGGCATCCCCCGTCAGCATCCCGCAGTTGTGAAGGGTAGGGCAGGCTCTCCCTATGCCATCGCTGACTACTATGATATTGACCCCGATCTGGCTACCGATGTCAACCAGCGCATGCAGGAGTTTGAGATGCTGGTGACCCGCACCCATAAGGCAGGCCTGAAAGTCATCATCGACTTTGTGCCCAACCATGTGGCCCGTCAGTATCACTCCATCTGCAAGCCCGAGGGCGTGAAGGATCTGGGCGAGGAAGACAACCCCGAGAAAGGCTTCGACCCGCAGAACAATTTCTATTATTGCCCGGGTCAGCGATTCACTCCCTATTTCGACCTCTATCACGGCGAGACGGAGCCCTATATCGAAGAGCCCGCCAAGGCCACGGGTAACGACTGCTTCCATAACGCACCAGGCATGAACGACTGGTATGAGACCGTCAAGCTGAACTATGGCCTCGACTACTATGCCGGTCGTACGGGCCATTTCAGTCCCATTCCGAACACCTGGAGTAAGATGACCGACATCCTGCTCTTCTGGGCAGCGAAAGGTGTCGATGGCTTCCGCTGCGATATGGCGGAGATGGTACCAGCCGAGTTCTGGCACTGGGCCACCGACAAGGTGAAGTACGCCTATCCCGAGATGCTCTTCATCGGCGAGGTGTATAACCCCGCAGAGTACCGCAACTATCTGGCAGCAGGCTTCGACTATCTCTATGATAAGGTAGGCATGTACGATACGGTGCGCGAGGTGATCTGCGGTCGCCAGTCCACACACGCCATCACAGGCGCCTGGCAGCAGACCGACGATATCCGCGACCACATGCTCTACTTCCTCGAGAACCACGACGAGCAGCGCATCGCCAGCAGCTTCTTTGCCGGCAATGGCCGCAAGGGCATCCCCGGCTTGGTCGTCTCAGCCCTGCTTCAGAAGAATCCCCTGATGATCTACGCTGGTCAGGAGTATGGCGAGCGCGGCATGGATAAGGAAGGCTTCAGCGGACACGACGGACGTACCACCATCTTCGACTACTGGAGCGTGGATACCCTTGTTCGTGCCGCCACCCGTAAGCTCACAGCCGAGGAGCAGGCCCTCAAGGATATATATAATAAGGTAATGACCATCGCCGTCACCGAGAAAGCCGTCACCGAGGGTGCCAGCTTCGATCTGATGTACGTCAACGGCGACTACCACCGCCAGTACGCCTTCCTCCGTAAGGCAGGCTCAGAGCTGCTGCTTGTGGTGGTCAACTTCGACGAGCATCCCGCCACGATGGATGTGCAGATCCCTGCCCATGCCTTCGACTTCCTGAAGATCCGTGAGAAGAAAGCCGCCAAGGCGGTCGATCTGCTGAGTGGTCGCGTGGTGAAGCGCCAGCTGAAGCGCGATGAGCCGGTAACAGTCGATGTTGACAGCCTGAGTGCCGTCGTCTTAAAGTTCTAACGATGGCAGACGATTATATTCTGAACGAGCATAACAAGGAGGAGTTTCCCCCGGCTCACACCGCCGAGCACCTGCTGAATCAGACCATGCAGCGCCTCTTCGGCTGTGAGCGCTCCTATAATGCCCATATCGAGCGTAAGAAGAGCAAGATGAGCTTCCGCCTCGATCAGAAGCCCAGTCGCCAGGAGGAAAAAGAGATCGAGCGCCGCATGAACGAGCTCATCGAGGAAGATCTGCCCGTGACGTTCGAGTTCGTCAGCCGCGACGAGCTGCCCGAGGAGATCGACCAGACCCGTCTGCCCGACGATGCCTCCGACACCATCCGACTGGTGCGTATCGGCGATTACGACGTCTGTCCCTGTATCGGTCGCCATGTGCGCTCCACCTCACAGATCGGACGTTTCGAGATGCTGGGCACCAACTGGGATGAGCATGAGCACTCCTTCCGTGTGCGCTTTAAGATTGTGTAATGAATCAAAAATATGTGAAGATATGAAGAAGTTTTTTCTGATCGCGCTGTCTCTCCTGTTTGTTGGGACGGCTGGCAATACGAAGGTAAATGTCGCTAACGACGATCCTAAGACGCCCGATGGCGTGGTGGCAGTCGATTTAGGTCTGAGTGTGAAGTGGGCCAACATGAATGTGGGTGCCACGAAGGATTCAGGCTTCGGATCCTATTTCGCATGGGGCGAGATCAAACCCAAGCAATACTACTCTTGGGGCACCTATGTGTGGAGTAAAAACGACACCCAGTTCCTGGTCAAGTATTCCGCCACCGACCGTATGATCCAGCTCGTACCCTCCGACGATGCTGCCCGGGCCAATTGGGGAGGCGACTGGCGTATGCCCACCGCCGATGAGTATGAGGAGCTGATCAACAACTGCAAGTGGGAATGGACCACGAAGGATGGTGTCAACGGCTATAAGATCACCAGTAAGAAGAATGGCAACTCCATCTTCATGCCCATCACAGGTTTCCGCTTCTACGAGGGTGTTCAGTTCCGTGCCTTCAAGGGCATCTACTGGACCTCAACCGTCTATGGCGGCAATCCCGTCAAGTCGTGGTGCCTGGAGTTCGATTTCGAGAAGATAGATGTGACCTTCGGCAGCCTCTCCTCCAATCGCTTCAGTGGTCGCTGCGTCCGCGCCGTCAAGTAACGACATTCGTTCCGTCAGACAAAACAATCCCTGCTAGTTGGCAGGGATTTATTTTTGTCACCTCAAAAGGCTTTGTCACCTCGAGCGTAGTCGAGAGGTCTCCCGAGATCTCTCCATGCGCTCCGCTTAGTCGAGATGACGTTCTTAGACTTTAGTCGTCGTCGATGGGACTGTCGTCGCCGCCACCACCGCCTCCGGTGTTACCGCCCTGGTTACCGCCCTGGTTGGTGTTACCACCTTCGGTGCCAGAGCCATTCTGGTTCTCGCCGCCCTGATTCTCATTCTCAGGATCCTCCACTTCGCCAGAGGTTGAGGTCACACGTCTTACGATGTTACCGTCCTTGTCGTAGCAGGTGATCTGGATACTGGTGTTAGCCAGCACATTCTCCACAGCCTTCGAACGGAGTCCGAAACGCATGTTACCCAGTCCGGGCAGAGCCACAGAGTGGCCTTCGGTTGCCCAAGCCTTGATGACCTCTCCGGCTGCATCCCAGCAGGCCTTCATCACGCCCTGGCTCATACCGCTGCGGAGAGCAGCTTCCTTGATTACCTTTGCCTGTGAGAGGGTAGAGTACATCTCAGGCTTCATCACATAGCGGTACTTGCCCGCCGATTCCTTGTCAAACTTCAGCAGTCTTTCTACTGCCATAATTTTTTAAAAGTTTAAGGGTGTAAATGTTTTTTCTCTTCCTTAAAACCTTTTCCTTAATCCTCGATTTTGCGGTTATACTATGCAACACTTTTCCGTGCACTAAGAAATTTTTGTCGGATAGTTATGCCGCAAATTTTTGATGCTTTTGTCAGTTTTGCATCTTTGATGCAAAGGTACGAAAATTTCTCGAAACTACCAAACTTTTTAGAGATTTTTTTTCAAAAATCGAGATTTTTACCCAAGTTTTTCAGTTTTTCAGTTTTTCACTTTTTGACATCTGTATTTCTGGTTTTACAGAGAAGAAATAATAATATAATATATAATATATATATTATATATTATATTAAATATACTATTTATCAATAAATTAAATATCTAATTAATACCATTATAAATTTCTCCTTCACTTTTCCATTTTCAAAAATGTAAATGTCAAAAGTGAAAAAGTGAAGAAGTTAGTTTGGTAGATTATCTATTTTCACTATATTTGCACCATGAAACTGATCAAAGGAGAATTCAAAGACAAGCTCGACCCGCTCCTGGCGACATTGCCGTAAATCCAAAAATCCCACCACCCGCTGGAGTGATATCATTAAATTGAAATAAGGCATAAGTCCTTCGTGTCGTAAAATGTTTAGTGTAACGAGTTTTGTTACCCCCTGCATGATGCTTTATCCCACATACAGCAAAAGGGCAACAAAAAAGGAGAGCGTTTGCTCTCCCTCCCGATAAAATATTAAAGGTTACTAAGGCTGGGGATAAACTCCGCCTAATTTGTATATGCTATGAGTCGAGGTTGAAGCGTGTGTTGCGCTCTGAACGCTCGTCTGAATGTCGTTACTTGCTAAGGTGTCCTGATTACTCTTTGACATTGAATAAAACCTTCTTCATCATAACCTTAATATTTTAATCGTTATACTTATTTTCTTTTCTTGTCTCTGTTGTCGTTGTTTCCTTTCGACACTGCAATGACAGTGCAAACCGAATGCAATCAAAGCTGGCTTTAGATTGCTGAGGTGCAGCCTGTCTTAGCGATAGCAAAGGTATGATGAAAAACAGCCGATTCCAAATAATTATCTAGATTCTTATTTCATTTGTTGCGACAGTCAAATCAATTTGCGACAGAGTAGGAGTAAGAGTTTAGATCGTGTCGTAAAAGGGCAAATAAAAGGAGCGCGCATCTCTGCGAA
>CACZTJ010000046.1 GCA_902784065.1 uncultured Prevotellaceae bacterium
GTGATGGGGTAGATAGCAGCTACCTCGGAGAACATGTAGCTCACGTGAGCCGCAGCCTCGTTACCATCACAGGTGATAAATTTCTTTTCTTTAGCCATTTGTTAAGTTTACTTTAAAAAGTTTATACCTAAATGTTGTTTTATTGAATTTGTTTAATAGAGAAGTTCTCAATAGAGGAATCCCAGGAGCCATAGCGGAATCTGGTTGTCTTTTCCGATCTCTGTGTTATAGCGCGCATAGATCACGTCGGGTGACATACGCAGCTTGTTGGGCGACTTGGCATCGATGATGCGGAACTTGAGTTTCTCATCGACGAGGAAACTGCATTCCCTGGTGCCTGTGTTCAACTTATGATCCTTCCACATGGCGTTGACAAAGAAGGTCTCCATAGCCTCCTGCCTGTCCACCATAATCGGATAGATGGCATACATAAGGTTTGAGTTATGAAGCATGATCTTCGCAGGCTTCTTGGGGAAATCCTGACCAACGGGATAGATGAGATTAAGCAGGCGGGCATCGGTGAGATACTTGATATAGTTCATCACCGTGGCGCGACTGGTCTCAATGTCTTGTGCCAGCTTGCTGACGTTTGGCGCCTTGCCAGGACCTTCTTCTGCCAGCTGATAGAAGAGCTTCTTGATCTTCGTGAGGTACTTCAGCTCGATCTGCTTGATGAGCAGGATATCTACCTCAGTCATCATGTTCATGGTCTTCAGCAGGTTCTCGCTGTAGTTGCGGTGCTCCTGGAAGAAGGGATAGAAGCCATGATGAATGTAATCCTGAAAATATCTGTTGGGTGATACTTTGGGAAGTATCTGCTTGATAATCGTCTCGTGGTTACGCAGGATCTCATCAAGGGTATAGGCCTTGAAATTATTGCCTGTCATTAAGTTGATGAACTCACGGAACGAGAAGCCTCGCAGGTTGTAACTCTTGACGATGCCGTTCAGCTCGGGATTCTCATCCTTCAGGCGCATCACACTCGAACCTGTGAATACAATCTTCAGGTTAGGGTAGAGGTCGTAGCATTTGCGGAGCTCGCTACTCCAGTTAGGCTGCTTAAACACCTGATCGATCAGGAGCACGCGTCCGCCCTGCATATAGAATTTGCCCGCAAAATCTGAGATGCCGTGACCTTGGAAGAAGAAGTTGTTCATGTTGATATACAGACATTGCTTGTCCATGATATCAAAATGCTCTTTGGCGTACTGTAACAGGAAGGTGGTCTTTCCAATCCCGCGCGTACCTTTTATACCAATCATACGATCGCTCCAGTCGATCTCGTCCATGAGCGTTCGACGAACAGGAGCATTGGTATGCTCAATGAGGTATCTGTGAGTTCTAAAGAAAGCTTCCATCCAGCAGATTTGTTTTAAAACAGCTGCAAAGTTACAACTTTTTTCTTAAATTGCAAAGTAGAAATAGCAAAATCTTGCAAATTATTCTGATTTTTGCATTTTTTAAACCACAGATGCTTAACCTTACGATATTTCCTGCCGTTTGAAGGTCAGGAACACCACATTCTGGTTGTACATGAACTTGTACTTGATGTCGGCTATCGTATTGACCAACGCAAGTCCGAGGCCATCACCATCTTCATTGAAGGAGACATCTTTCAGGATGGGGTTGAAAGGCTTTCCATCGTCCTTGATCAGCACGTTTACGGTCTCTTTGTGACAGATGACATGCACGTCGAACAGATGCTTGTCGGCATCTTTGTTGACGGCATAGGTCACGATGTTGTACATCAGTTCCTCGCAACAGAGGTTAACTTGGTAGGATGTTCCAAAATCGATGTCACAGGTTTCCAGAAAGGCGGAAATGTTCTCAAGTGCCTGCTGTACATCCTCATTCTGATATTTGACGGAGAAATTCAACGACTGGCTATCCTCGGCTTGAGGGATCAACGTCATGAATTCGACATCTGGATGCTTCTGGTGAATAACCCATGTGACCACAAAATAAACGACGAGTAGGAACAAACCGGAAACGGGGAATCCCCACCACAGCCATTCAGGACTGATCCATGCCCATAGGCCTACAAACAGAATCATGCTACCCATCTGAACGATACTCAAGACCACGCTCAACGACCAGTAGCCTAAAATCTGATAGAGGATACGATAGACAACTGCTACGGCGTAAGGAATCAGAAGTAGAGCATAGATGCGCAAAGCACTATGAAGCATGTCCTCAGACTGGATCTTACTGCTGGCGAAGAGCCACCCGATGCTTCCGGGCGTGATCAAGACAAACAGCGTAAAGACAAACAGACTTAGGCAGACGTACTTCATCACTTTGTTTGTGAGCAGACGCAATCCCACAATATCCTTCTCACCAATCAACAGACCGCCAATGGAATAGATCGAGGTCGCAATACCGCCTAATACCATCTGTTGAATGACAAACAACTGGAAGCAGACGGCCCATGCGAAGATGCCGTCAGCGCCTAAGCTGCTGAGAATAATGCTATTGATGGCATAGGTGCTGATGCCTAACAGCAAGGTGTTGATACCCATGGGGAATCCCATCTTGACACCTTGTAAGATATACTCGTGACACCGTTTGAGCTCTAACTGCCAGTGATAGGAGTTGTTGTCACTTCGGAAATGACGGGAACAGAGCAGCAAGGCCGTTATGCTACCGATAATAGATGCCCAGGCGGAACCTTCGATGCCGGTCTTCAGGACAGCAATGAAAAGAATGTCGAGAATCAGGTTGACAACGCTGCTGACCAGCACAGCCTTCATGACCAACTGAGGATTGCCGTCGGTTTTGATGAAGTTGGTGATAGTCATGAAAAGAATCGAAATCGTGGTGCCTAACAGCATGATCCGCAAATAGCGGAGCGACAGCGTATAGACCACAGGCGTATCGTTGGTGATGAAACTGGCCACCTGGGGACTGAATATCAGTAGCAGCGCGGAAAAGAACACACCGACGACAACAAGACCTATCAGCGTGGAGGTGAAGACCTTGTTAGCAGTCTCTGCATCACGCTCACCAAGCGACTTGGCTACCAGCACGGAGCCGCCCATACCGAAGAGCATCATCAGGAAGTTGAAGAAGATAACGACCGGCATCGTCAGATTGATGGCAGAGATGGCCTCAGGACCGATGAACTGGCTGACCACAATGGCATCTGTGGTCATTGCTATCTGAGAAGCCACTGACGCCAGGATCGACGCCCACATAAACTGGTGCAGGGCCTTGGCAATCAGGTAGTCTTTCTTCTTTCCTTCTTCTTGACCTATCATGCTCTTTTTCGTTATAGTTTGAATGATACGGTTGCCATCACAGAGCGTCCCAGTGCCTGATAGGGAACGTAGAATGAACCGCCGACATAATAGGTCTTGTCGAACACATTATCACAATCTAGCGACAGTTGGATCGTATCATGATAGGAGTACTTGAGACCTAGGTCAACGATGGCATTTCCACTAAGTTCATAATCTTCGCTGCCAACTACACGGCTATTGGCTTTGTTGAGCGTCTTAGAACCGAACTTAAAACCAGCAGCCAACCACAGCAGATGATTTCCGATGTTCATAAGGCGCTTGCTGCATACCAGGTTGGCTGTGAATGCTGGGATACTATAGATCTTGTGGTCGGTATAATAGTAGCCTTCTGCTTCCAGCGGCCGTAAATATGTCATGTTGGCATCGATACGGAAAGAAGGAATGTAAAAACTCAGTTCAGCCTCGGCACCTGCCACCTTCAAACTACCCGAATTGATGTACTTAGGTGCATCTGGGTCAGTACTTGGGTTATTAACGACGATATCCGTCAAAGTGTTGTAAAAGAGGTTAAAGTCGTAAATGAGATGCCAGTTGTCTATCCTTCCCATAAAGTCAAGCTGGATGGCATTCATGTATTCAGGCATAAGGTCTTCACTGCCGCGGTAACCATTGGAAGTATTATTACGAGTATAATAAGGGGCATCAACAAAGGCTCGTGAGAAAGACAATTTAGTAGAGAACGCTTCATTGGGAAAATAGATGAAGGCCACACGAGGAGAAAAGGCTGAAATACTTTTTCCATTGGCACGATATTTATAGTCATATCGCAGGCCCGCATTGAGAATGAATTGCGAAGTAAAATAGTGCTTACCCTGAATAAAGGCAGAAATATTTTTCTCGTTGCCTACACGAAGCATATTCTTTGCTTCTGGAAAAGTAACAAAAACCTTAGTATAATCATCGCCCATGAGATAATCATTGCTTGACAGTTTAAAATATTCGAATTGAGCGCCCAACAGGAAATTACCTTTCATGCTTCCAAACGTATAGTTGGCATCAGCCTTAGCCATAGCGCCAATCGTGTATTCCTGAAAATCTAAATATTGCATCACGCCAGTATACATTTTCGTAAGGGGTTTTCCATCCTCGATGATAGGATCGGCATTGTCGTCGTATACATAAAGTCGCAAGGAATCGTCTGTTACTGGCATATAGTTTTGTACGCTATACCAGTCACCATAGGCTGAAACGTTAAGGTTGACTTTACCAAGTTCCTTGGTGTAGCCAAGCTCCAGATGTTTTTCGTTGACAGAATATCCAGGCTTGGCTCCATCCATAGTACGAAAAGCGTCATAATTGTAAGTCTCTCCATACCAAGAATACTGTGGCACTTGTTTGCCGCTTTTCAGATTGATCATGAAATTGAAATCCTTATATTTTAAGGTACAGCCAAAGTCATAAGATGGTTTCTCTTTATAGCCATCAACATAGGCATAGCCGTCGTGCTTGGACATAGAGTAGCCTGTGTTTTTAGGAATGTCAATTCTCTCGCCCTCTGAGGTATAGAGAGAGGCCCATGCCATGACATCGGCATCCAGTAGGGTGGTGCCAGCGATAAAGTCGGCACGATGCGTACCGTATGAACCATAACCGTATTTACCTTTGACGCCATTCACATCGCGTCCGTTCTTAGTGATAATATTCACCACGGCGGTCAAAGCCACGTTACCGTACAGTGAAGAAGCAGGTCCGCGCAGCACCTCGATGTGGTCGATTTTCTCGGTACTGATGGCGTAGTCGAGTTTGCCATTATTGGTGGTTCGCATATTCAGTCGGTGTCCGTTTTCCATTACCAGAATCTTTTCCTGACTGGACGTATAGACACCATGCATGGCTACGTTCGAAATGGTAAAGGCTGAGACCGCATTCAGACCAGGCACATACGTTGCCAGAATCTGTCCTATACTCTTGTTGTTGCCTAGCTGGTCAATCATCTCACGGGTAATGACAGTAACTGGCACAGGTGCCTCATTGATACTTTCTTCCTGGCTCGAAGCAGTTGTCACGGTCGAGCTACGACCAGACTTGAGTTGTGTAATCATATCCTCAAAGCGGATGGGGTCTTGTACAGACATATAATAAGGATTGATACTCAATAGCAAACGTGCATATTGCTCAGACTTGTCTGTGTCATCTTGCGCGAGATAACAGATGGAAACCAGTCGAAGGGCACTTTGGCGAAGATTACCAGTGAAACTATTTAGATTATCTTCCAGTAATTCTATAGCCTGGTCAAGTTGTCCTATCTGATAGGCTTCTTCTGCCTTTGTATAGACTTGGCGTGGATCTTGCTTTTCCTGTGCAGATGATATGAGAGACATCCACATCATGCTCACTGCTAATATAATATTCCAATACCTTTTCATATAATCAGGAATTAGGGGGTAAGACAATATCGTTTATTTTCTCTATATAGTTGTCGCAGAACCGTTCATCAAGCATGGTGAAATGGTCAGCTGCGACGGGATAGGTGCTCAAGTGTGGAGCCAGCGTGCTCCAACTGCTCAGATTCTCTTGTTTCTTCTTGGCCAACTCTTGCTCATTAATATGAATGGTTTTCAGTTGCATGGATAGGTCTTCAGCCTTGAAATAGAGAACGTCGCCATCATAGCTCGGTATTTCGCTATCGTCTTTCAACGAGAGGAGCAGTTGCAAATGACGGTTCCATTCCTTGAGTTCTTTTATATCGGATGCTTCATCAGGCGTCGGGCTTTTTATTTCTGGTATAGGCATCGCCTGGGTGATGTTAGTGACATGGGCAAACGTGTCAAGCATGCAAACCTTAGGCATGTAGCCAGTTTTCTTGTGCCAGTGTACAGCACAACGATAGGCCAATTCACCACCAAAACTATGACCGATGAACATCTCAATATTAATGTTTGGACGCATACTGGCTTCCATGAAATCGAGATAGAAATCCACCATATCATTGTAACTTAAATTATCTTCGTTGAATATAGCATTATAGTGGTCTTCTATGGGTTCAATGACAAAGACGGAGTAGTGTTTACACAGTCTGCTGATGAGCGGTTCTAATTTTTTATAATAGGTGAATCCCTGTATCAGTACGATTACAGGCCTGGTGGCATCATATCCATTTTCACATTTGCCGATGGACTGTTCATTGATCAGTATGTCTCTGATGGACTTGCTTCTTAGAATATCATTGACCTTGATGTAAAGACCTTCACGTTCGGCCAGATCGGCCAGCTTGATGGCAGAGAGTGAGGTTAAACCCAATAATGTCAAATCATCAGTGACGCCGAATTTATCTATCTTCAGCACTTGTTTCGCCAGCTTATAAAGCGCCTTTTCATCCTTGGATTTTGGTGCGATGGATCCTTTGTTTAACAGCTGGGACAATTGATGACTGTCAATGAGTTCCTGACGATTGATCTTACCGTTGATGTTCATTGGCATAGTTGGCAAATGCACCAGGAACTGTGGGTTCATATATTCAGGAAGCAACTTTCTCAGATGATCTTGAATCATTTCAGGATCGATAGGCTCCTTTGACGTGAAATAACCGATTAGATACGGTATTTTCTTTTCTTGATGGACGATAACGGCAGCGGAAGTAACACCCGGGAATTCCGTTATTTTCTTCTCGATTTCTCCCAGTTCGATCCGATAGCCACGTATCTTGAGTTGAGTGTCCATACGTCCCAGATATTCTAGTTCACCTTCATCGTTCCAGCGGACAAGGTCTCTTGTATGGTACATTTTTTCTCCAGCGATGAAGGGACAATCTGTGAAAGACTCTTCTGTCAGTTCTGGTCTGTTCCAGTAACCTTGGGCCATTTGGCGACCGATAAGACACAATTCACCCGCAATACCACGAGGGAGCAGATGGCCTTTCTCATCTACGACCACAGATATTGTATTTGGAACAGGTCTTCCGATGGGGATATTTTTGTAGGTCCTCAGACGATTAACCTGATGAAAAGCTGAACATACGGCAAACTCCGTAGGCCCATAACAGTTATATAGTTTCATTGATGGCGGTATATGAAAACCTGTCAGTTTTTCACCACCAACCATCAGGAATCGCAGGGGCATCTCATAGTTGTTCATCATCATCATACCCATTTGTGTGGTTAATAGCAAACCGACGATGCGATGCTCTATGAAATAACGATACATACCGTGAAGGTCCATCCTCAAAGAGGATGACAAGATATGCAAGGTGGCGCCTGAGATTAGCGGGGGATACAAGTCGAACAAAGAGCCGTCGAAGACGAAATTGGTATGTATAGCACACTGCTCACCCGCTTTCAGCTCTTCTATATTCTTCAGCCAGATGATGAAATTCATCATGGCTTCATGTGTGACCATCACACCCTTGGGCTCACCTGTGGACCCAGATGTGTAAATCATGTATGCCAAGAATGTTGGGCAACTGTCATCTATTGCTACAGATGGTGTTGTCCAGTCAATATCTTCAATCAATATGACGGAAATGTCCTTAAATGATTCCGTTTGGGAAAGCCAGTTACGCGTTGTCAGCAACACAGTGGTTTGCGAATCCTTCAGCATAAAGTGAAGTCGGTCTTCTGGCATCTCGTTATCAAGAGGGACATAGGCGCCACCAGCCTTAAAGATGGCTATGACAGCTACTATGAACTCCTTACTACGCGGCAGCATAATACTTACAAAATGCCCCTCTGTTATTCCTAAATCCTTAAGCCTGACTGCCAGGATGTCTGACTGTCTATCTAGTTCCTGATAGGTGATGCTACTTTGTGCATCAACCACTGCTATCGCATCAGGTATTTGTGTTACTTGTTCCTTAAACAAAGAGACAAAGGTCTGAGATCTGTCGTAGTCAAGGGATAAGCCTGTGCCAAGTGTCAGTAAAGATGACTTTTCATCCTTGCTCACCAGTTCCACCTGCCCTATTGTGTCAGCGACAGCCAGGTGACGGGCTGCCATGCAAACAGCCGATAATAGTTGCTGCATTTGTTGACGGTCATACCTTAATCCGTCATATTCCAAAACAAAGTAATAGGCATCTTCTTCATCATTGACCACAAAACTCAATGGGAATTTAGCTTTGTCCAGTTCTACTGGAATCTGTTGCATGTGTTCAAATGTCCTTTCTTCCTGCAGACCTCCTTGATAGGTAAACATGATTTCCGGATGAATCTGATGTCGTTCAACGATAGCTGCCAATGGATAATAATCCATGTCGTAGCTTTCCTGTAACAATTGCTGCATCTCCTGAACATAAGCAGTTGTTGAGAGGTCGCTTGTCTCGTGGCAGGTATAGACGAATGGTAAAGTCCTTACAAACATACCTATACATTGCATCAACTCTGCTCTTGCTTCACGACCATTGTCAACCGTCAGATAAACAGGTCTTTGTTCACCTGATAAACGTCGCATAGCTGTCGCAAAGGCTGCGTGCATATAGCTGTTGACGGTCACTTGGCAATTTGAACAGAAGGCATTAATATCCTGTTTGGGGATGGATAGTTTCAGCGAAGCATTTGCCACACCGTCGGGCTTTGAAGAGTTTGGATAAGACAAAACCTGTGCATCGGCAAGCAACATCTTCATCCGTTCATCAGCAGTTTTCATCATCTCATTGTCCACATGATGCTGTTCATAGAGCACATAGTCGAAAGCCTGGAACGGTTCCATGGAGATGTGAAGCCCGTCATAGGCACGCCTTAAGTCTCTCATGAATATTTCAATAGACAGGCCGTCGAAAATAATATGATGAACATCAAAGAACAAATAAGTCTTGTATGGTGTCTTCAGTACCTCAAACCTATAGAGTTGGTCACCTAGCAGATGGAACGGAAGGACACGATTTTGGAAATAGACATCCTCTGGTTCTTTTCTGAGTTCACTCACTTTTATTTCTACCTTGTCCTCATCATTACGTTGCAGAACAACGTCACCATTAATCTCAATCAGTTTTGATTTTAAGTATGGATGCGCGTTGACAACCTGTTTCAAAGCATTAACCAAACGATCAGGATCTATTCCTTCAAAGCCATAGACAAAAGGAATATTATACTGAGTGGTATCAGGATTCTTCTTCCATTCCAGATAAATACCTCGCTGGTTTTCCATCAACGGGTAAGAAGCACGTCGTTCATAGATTCGCAGAGTGCAATCAGATGCCTGAGAAAGGAGAGATGCGATAGCCCTCACCGTGGGACGTTTCATAATCTCTGCCAACTTAACATAGACTTCGAAACGACGTTGGAGAAGTGAGCTCAGGCGCATAGCGGCCAACGACGATAATCCCCAATGCAGTAAGTTGTCGGTGACACCTATCTGCGTTGTTTTAAGCATTTTGGCAACAAGTTCAAGAACCTGCTTCTCCATCTCTGTTTCAGGAGCCACATGCGTTTCGCTCGTTACCGTGGGAACTGGAAGAGCTTTACGGTTAATCTTACCATTTGGGGTCATAGGTATGCTATCCAGTTGCATCATAACCGTTGGAACCATGAAGTCAACCAACTTTTCTGACAGGAAAGACTTTAAATCCTCTGTTTCAATGGTAATATCTGCTTCTTTGGCCACATAATACAGACACAGATTTTCAACACCACCAACCTTTGTCACACGCGCAACAGCCTGGCTGATAAGGGGATGCTGTAAAGCCCGCAACTCTATTTCTTCGAGCTCAATACGCAAACCACGAAGTTTGACCTGATTGTCTATACGTTCCACGTATTCCAGATCCCCAGAATTCGTCCATCTGACAAGATCACCTGTCTTATAGCATCTCTGGTTTCCGAACATGGTGAATTTACCTTTGTCTTTATCTGCAGGGTGCAGATAGCCTCGAGCCAAACCTTCTCCTAAGACTATGAGTTCACCAACGGCACCTTGCGGTACAAGCTGGAGATCGGGATTCACCACATATAGCTGATAGTTAGACAAGGGACGACCAATAAGTGGACGTTGATAGTTGCCTTTCAGGCGGTAATAGGACGTTAATAATGTACATTCCGTAGGCCCATATACATTGTATAGAATGTATGATGACGAAGCAATCATCGGCATTAGTTTCTCACCGCCCAATAACAATACTCGTAGTGAATGGTTTTCAACAGTCGTGGCAAACAAATAACCAACCTGTGTAGTCATGAAAACCACCGTAATTCCTTGCTCTTCCATATAGTTGTTGAGTAGGGGAAGATCAAGTCTCATGTCACTTGGTATGACATAAACACAGGAACCTGTCGATAAAGCGGGATATATGTCCATCATGTGGGCATCAAAGCTAAAGTTGGCATAAGCCATTACTCGGTCATCAGTTCTAAGGCCTAACTCTTCGGAATACCAATGACAGAAATTGACCATGCTATGATGTTCAAGAACCACGCCCTTAGGAAGTCCTGTTGAACCTGACGTATAGAGAACAACATAGTGTTGATCGGGTTGGGGACCAACCAGTACTTTCGTTGTCTCAGGGAGATTCTTCAGTTGTTCATCTGTCCATACCTCGCCGTGAAAATCTGGCATAGCTTTGCTTACCCGATTACCCTCTGAAAGGATGAGTCTGACCCCAGCATCCTCACACATATATTGCAGGCGATCTGCTGGAAATTGGTAGTCAAGTGGCATATAGGCTGCTCCCATTTTCATGATAGCCAAAGGATAGATAACCATCAGATCGGAGCGGTCAATCATCACACCAACCGTTTCTTCTGGCTTCACTTGATAATGGTCGGCTAAATAGGCAGCCAGATGATCGGTTATAGAATCCAGCTCTTGATAGGAATAACATTTATCCTTGAAAACCAATGCAGGCGAATCCGGTTGTTCTTTTGCCTTCTTACAGAAAAGACTAACCACTGTTTCGCTTTTGTCAAAGAGCATTATCTTACCAGCTCCCAGTTTTTTTTGCTGTTCATATTCGTCAGTTGTCAACAAAGGTAAGTCAATCAGACGAGTTGTTTCATTATCAACAGCTATCAGTTGGCGGATAATCTGCTCATAACATTGGGCAAATTGTTTAATGAAGAATTCAGAATACCGGTTTTCCTGATAGGCAATTATCATCTGTAACTGTCGAGCATCAGGAAGAAGTTCCATAAAAAGACACTTGCCTGTGGCGTTTTTCGTGAGTGATTGTGGATGGGAAACGTGTCCATCAATAGCCAACGTTGTTTGAAATCCTCCTTGATAGGCAAAAAGCACCTCACTGTTAACATGATTGTTAAGCGCACAAAGTTCGGCAAAAGAAAATAGGTCATGGTTCATGCTGCCCAGAAGAATCTCCTTTACCTGTTGTAACCATTCCCTAATCGTCATGTTTTCATTCCATGAGGTGTGTACGGCGATGGTCTTTACCATCATTGCAACAGTCCTTTGCGTTTTGAGATCGTTTCTACCGTTATAGACCGTAGCAAAAAGAGCCTCACGATTGTGTGTAAATGCACCAAGAAGATAGCCAAATGCTGCAGTGGTAAGTACTTGAGCAGTTATGCCCAATCTGCGGCAGGATTGTTCTAACGTTTCTTGGTCGATAGAAATCAGATGGTCATATTTACCAATCGATACTTGTTCTGAGTTATTGTCAGGGATTGGTAACGATGCGACGTCAAGGACACCAAACACCGATTTATTCCATTCTGCAGCCATACTATAATTATCAGAAAGGCGCATGGTTTCTTCTTCCTGAGCCACCTCAAACCCGCTCCACGTCTCTTTTTGCAAGACATTTGCCTCATATGCTGAGCTAATATCCTGAAGCAATATCTGCATAGATGTACCATCAAAAATAATATGATGAAAATCTATAAATAGATAAATGCTAGCAGTTGTTTTCAGGATTCGAATACGGAAAAGCTGATCACTGAGCAGTTGGAAAGGCTGTTCAAGTTGAGATCTCAACTTCAAAAATTCAGTCTCACTCATACTTTCGACTTGCTGGTGATAAGGTACCTCGTCATTACGACGTTGACGTGGGTGGCCTTCTTCGTCAACAAACAATCGGGTCTTGATATAAGGATGAGCTTCGACAACAGCCTCACAGGCATGTGCTAAGCGATTTGTATCTATATCATCGGCAAGTTTGAATAATATGGCGTTGTTATAGAGTGTATTTCCCTGTTGTGACATACACTCCACATAAATGCCTAACTGGGTCTGGCTTAGTGGATATTCTTTCTGTAGTGAGTAATCGACTTGTTCAGAGTGTGCGCAAGCATCTGCTATCTTTTTAGGCGTGCGATTCGCATATATCATTCGGGAAGAAAGCGCGAGTTTTGGACATAGTGTCTGCACTTCCATCACCCTGATACTGTCGCCGCCAAGTTCAAAGAAATCATCGTCAATGCCAACACTGTCAACCGATAGTGCCTTTTCAAATGCTTCACAAAGTTGACATTCAATATTATTTGTTGGGGCTAAATATGGCGGTCGAACAAAAGTATCTGTATTAATAACAGGCGCAAGCAATGACTTTCGATCTGTCTTTCCATTTGGAAGAAGAGGAAAACTCTCCATCTTTACGAAATATGCAGGAATCATATAAGAAGGCAACTTGGAGAGCATATACTCACGGATAGTTTCTTCCGATACGTTGTCACTAGCGATGTAATAGGCGCATAAGAATTGCCTGTCTTTAGTGGTAAAGCCCTTTACAATAGCATTATTTACACCGTCAATCTGCTTCATGACAGCTTCCACCTCACCTGGTTCTACACGCTGACCATTGATTTTCACCATCCAGTCTTTACGCTCAACGTATATAAGATTTCCATCTGGTAGTTCACGGACGATATCCCCTGTATGAAGCCATCCGTACTTGTAAAGTTCAGCCGTGCTTACTGGGTCTTTATAGTAGCCGACAGTCAAATTTCCTTTCAGACAGAATTCGCCTTCTTCACCCTGTGGCACTTTGTTTCCGTCCTGATCCATGATACAGTATTCTACATGTGAACCAGGCTTCCCGATAGGCGTTGTTTCATAAGGCTTATCTACAACGAAAGATGCTCCGGCACCGCAGGTTTCTGTCAGACCGTAGTGGTTGATCAGCTTGAAATCCTTGAAATAGATATTTGTCATTCGCTCGGCAGCTGACATTACCAATTTCAAGTCAGAAGACTTGCTTTGGAAGTTGGATAATACTGATGGCGGCAGGAATGTGAACTCTATGTGGTGTAGTGCTAGATAGTCTTCCAGCTTATGGATGTCCTTGACAATCTCTGGTTCAACGAGATATACACGCCCTCCACGGAAAAAGATACAGAAGATAGTACGGCTCGCAATAAAGAAGAAGGGCATGGTTGCACCCATGATATATAGGTCTTGCTCAGCCAGATACTTTTCCAAGGGGATAGGTCTGCTTAATGAACGGAAATTATGGAGCACACCTTTTGGGGTTCCGGTACTTCCTGAAGTATAGTAAAGCGCATTGATGTCATTCTCATCCGGAATAACATAGTTCTCTACGGGTTCTGTCTCCATCATGTCCTTAATGACTTTGTCATTAATCAATAATGGCGATTCGCAATGATGCATGATATAATCAATGCGGTCTTTTGGATATTTATCGCCCATAGGGACAATAGCATGACCTGCTAACCAAATGCCGATTTCAGCTGCCACATATTCCATGGAACTCGGCAAACAGATACCTATGAATGAGTGAGGAGGATAATTCTTCTGCTGTAAGTAACCTACCACTCTGCAGGCCATGGTAAAGAGCTCTTTATATGTGGTCTGTCGTTGGCCATTTTGGTCAACGACAGCAATCTTGTCTTCATTTTTCTTAAATGAATCTAAAAGCCTTAGAATGAATTTAGCAGTGTTTTGTTGTGGCATTTGTTATTTTGTGATGGGTATAGTGAATGTGAAACTGGCACCTTGGCCCTCCTCTGATTCGAAGGTGATTTTGCCATGATGCTTATTCTCAATGATGTCGCGGAGTCTCTGTTTTACTTCGTCGGTCATGCCTTTTCCATTGTCGGTGATGGTAATAACGCAGTTGTTATCCTGCTTGCAGACATTGATGGTGAGTTCGGGTTTGTAATCATCAGGTGCACTCTGCGATTTATCCCATATTGAATATAGCGCATTGTTTACGATATTGAGGATGGCTCGACTCAGATCCTGTGGAATGACCATCATCTGGGGGATGCCTTCCTCATACTGTTCATGGATGCTGACGTTAAAGCCCTTATGATTGGCACGCATGGCATGATAGCTTAACCAGACATATTCTTTCGCCAGCTTGCAGACATCTGTCGGGAGGTACTCGTTCTCCTTACCGCGTGAGACAAGCAGGATTCCACGAATGATGCTGATGGCACGCTCACCATGCTCCACGATCTTCTCCATGTTTTCTTTAAGGTCGGCAACAATATCTTCCAGTTCTTCACGATCTTCTTCCGGGAGTTTGTCTTCGTTGTCTTCCACAATCTCTGTGAGGTCTTTCAGCAGCTTGTCAGACATCTTGCTGAAATTAATGACAAAATTGAGCGGGTTTTGTATTTCATGAGCAATACCTGCACTGAGAATTCCCAGAGAAGCTAACTTCTCCTGCTTCTGTAGTTGTTCCCTAAGCTGATTGATTTCTTGTTCCATAAGCTATTTTGTTATTGTGGGCAACGTAATCGTAAATTGGGTATATTCATCCTTGACCGACTCAACAGAGATATTACCACCATAGTTCTGTATGACGTCGTGGCTCAGATAGAGTCCGATACCAGAGGCTTCACCTGTGGTCTTCGTGGTGAAGAAGGGATCGAAGATCTTGTCGATGATTTTCTCTTCAATACCAATACCATTGTCTCGAATCACGATGCTGACTACACCATCGGCAAGTGTTGCATCCAGTGATAAGCTTGCCTCGTAAGGCTTGCGCTGCGCTTTCTTTACGATGGCGTAGATGGCATTCCCGATCATACTCATGAAGGTTTTGCTCAGCTGATCGGCATTACCACGTATCAACAGCCCTGATTCCGGGTAATTGAATTTTGTAGTAATATGATATTGTTTGATCTCCTCTGCATAGTATTTACCGACCATCTCTTCGTCTTGTCTGAGGACGGTTGTCAGATCCATCTCAACCACACCACCGGTTCTGTCTTTCAGCATCTCCTCCATCGCTTTCAGGGTACGGGTGGTGTTCACGCCGTGTTCGCCGACCTTCTGCAGATTGCCTTTCAGCATATCCAATACATCAATTGTGTCTTCAAAATTGTCCTCGCTCATATTGTCTTTCTCGTCCTCAATATTGGCCTCGATGTCTTTCACGAGCCCTTCTGACAACTTTGAGAAATTATTGATATAGTTGAGCGGGTTGAGGATTCGGTCGATCAGTCCTTGTGTCAGTTTACCGACAGTGGCCATCTTTTCCTGACGGATCAGCTGGTTCTGGGCACTATGCAATTCGTCGAGCGCTTTCTCCAGGCTTTCTGACTTCTCCTGAATCTCGTCCTTCTGTTTCACCACCTCTGCCGTTCGTTCCTGCACCACCTTTTCCAGTCGCAGTTTATCTTTCTCTAACCGGCGTAGTCTCAGTTGAACCAGACCATAGACACAAGCCCCGAAAAGAAGGAGATACAGGATGACCATATACCACTTCAGATAGAAGGGGTAGGCGATGGCGAATTCGACGGATACAATTTCGGTCTCATGACCAAAACCGTCGCGACCTTGTATCCTTAAAGTGTATGCACCATAAGGCAGATTGGTGAATTCCACATCCTGATCATCCGCCCACGCACTCCAATTGCCGTCATTGAGTTGGTAGCGATAGAGGTCCTCACCGATCAGTGGTACAAAGTCGAGCGAATAGGTAATGGTGAGATGGTTCTCTTTGCTCTTAAAGCTAAACTGTGACGTAGGCAATTCTCCATAGCCACCCCAGATCACACTGTCGTTTCTCAGTTTGATGGAGCGTATCATCAGCTTTGGCTTGGCATTGAGTGTCGGATCGTCCACCTTCGTATCGATGATCGTAAATCCGGCATCGTTGCCTAACCATACTTCGTTGTCCTGAACGAACATGGCACGTATCGTCACTTTCTCAACCGGTCTGAGCAGGTACTTCATGTCATCCAAATCCTTCCCGTCTTTCCATCTGTAAAGGGATTTACCTTCGTTGTTGGTCAACCATGTGACGCCAGAAGGATCCAAGTAAGAGAAAAGAGGATAGGGGAAAGGCTTTTCTGTCTCTGCTTTCACGACAATGTCAGCATCCTCGGTAGGAACAATGGTGGAAATGGCATCGGAATTACTTGCATGGTAGGGATGGAAGCCTTTATTGTCGTTTTGCTTACACCAGACCTCACCATAGATACTTTGGAGCCAGATAACGCCATTCTTATCTTTGCTGATCTTTGTCACCTTCTCCAGCTTGCAAACCTTATTCCTGGCATTTGTAGCTTTATTGATGGCATACACACCGTCGATCTCGCCACTCAGGATCTCTGTACCAAGGTCAAGGAAAGCGCTCGATGCCATAGATGACAACTGCTTGATAGCACCGTTGGCGGTAATGCAATAGATACCATCGGATGTGGCTGCCTTCAGCCCTTCATTTGTAACGGTCAGTTGCCAACAAGCATGGTTACCGAGGCCAATGTTTACAAATTTCTTGCCTTCCAGACGGAATAGTCCGTCGATGGTGCCAACATATTTCTTCCCATTGAAATCTGCGATGGATAACACTTCTTCCGTCAGTCCTTCGTTACGTGTGAAGAAAGAGAAAGCTGATGGTATGGCTATTGAGAAGATACCGTTCTCAGTAGATCCCCAAAGCTTACCGTGACCATCGTAGGCAATATAGACAATACTGTTCGTGCAGAGTCCGTTTGCTTCCGTGATCGTATAAAGTTCCTTACCCTTGTCATTGGTAATCACAAGACCTTGTCCGCGTTTGACAACAGCCACCAGACCGTTGTCCAACGGCTCTCTCTGAGTGACATCTGACAGGATTTCCGCCTGACCTGTCTCTTCAAGCTTATCGATATTCACGACATCAGAAAGACCGATGCTTAAGCGCTCTTTACTGATCTGCTTCTTCACATGAAACTGATCGCCTTTGACTTCATAGATATTTCCGTCGTTGACAAAGAAATTAATGGCGCCGTCTTTCTCTTCCCAGATCTCCTGCACTTCTCCTCGGAAAGCATTCCGCTTGCCAATCGCTTGGAGATAAAGCTCGCCATTCGCCTTTTTCTCAACCCTTCCCAGATAGTTGTAACCACCGGTCCAGATGTTATTGTCCTTGTCGAGATAGACCACCGTGATACGGGTGATACCAGGTGTATGGATCATGCGCCACTCCACATTATTATAATATAAGAGACCTTCGAAATTGGCTATGAACACACTGCCGTCGTCGGTGGTAATAACATCGAAGTTGCGGTTATGGGCATGGTAGTCGTCTGGCGTGTAGTTCTTGATGAAAGGTATGCCTTGGGCGGCAGCCATGCAGGACCACAACAGCATCATGCCATAGAGTAATGCGCGTTTCATCGTTTGGCCTCCTTTCCTTTTGGTGAAATGAACGACTCATACGGTATATTCTCACCAATATAGTAGTTCCATTCGTCTTTCGTAAAGTTGCGCTTCAGCTTGCGCTTAATACGCTCCACCATCAACGGCACAGAGATCAAAACCTGAGACAGGTTACCTTTCTGATCACCTAACCACAGATAATTCTTCGAACGGTCGTAGGTGAAGTAGAGTATCCAGTTGTTTGAGGTGTACAATGTGATGGGCTCAATCTTCTCACTGGTGGCAATCCAGAGGTTGATGGTACCGTCGTAACTGGAAGTGAAAAGACGGTTCTGATAGATTCTGATCCTTGATATGCGTGAACGATGCCCCACCAGTTTACGGATGCTCCCGTTCGGCTCGTAAAGATAGATGGTGCCGTCTTTCATGCCATAAGCTTCTAAGCCAGAGCTGTTAGAAGAGGCGAAGGCGGTAATCTGACCAGAGACAGGAACCTTTCGGGTTTCGATATGGTTCAGGTCTTTGAAGAGGTGCATACGCCCTTTGTCATCGAAGAGTAACGGCATATGCTCCAAGCGGGCCGACAATACCACCTTATAATCCAAATCCTTGGTGCCTACGATGGTTTGTGTGGTCTGATCAAATAGTGCCAGATTCGTTTCGCCAGTCAGCAACAGGTATCTCTCGTCTAAACAAGTCTGTAGCTTAGACGGCCTTACCAGTGGCACTTCAAGAAGCTTCACATCCTTACCGTTTTTTATATATAGATAACCGTTGCGGCTAATGGCGTAAATGATGCCGGTTTTTTGATTGATTAAGACATCGCGGAAATCGTAGCTCTTGTCTTTGAAAAGCGTGGTGGTCTTTAATTGGTTACCATTAACCTCATGGTAGAGGATCTCACCATAGCTGCTGCATGATACCAATTGATAATCGCTCTTTGGCAAAAATTCAAGGTTATAGACAGCATCGCTATGACGGCTCCATTCATCCTTGCTTTGACTGGATTGAGAGAGGGCCTGATAGATAGCCGGATAATACAAATCACCTTGATACCTTTCCGTATAAAGATAAGATGCATAGCTCAGCAGATCGCCGATCTCCTGATTTCCTGCCCTGAACTGTGTGAGCGCTAAAGCACCGAGCGAACGTCCCAAAGCCAGATAACTGAGTGCCTCTGCCGCACGTCTGTTTTCTTCTGCTACTTTTCGCTGACTCTCTGCGAGATCATAAGCATCAAGCGCCATTCTCTCAGACTCCAAGGCTTTCTGTTGGGCGATAATCGCATTATGTCGCTCTTCCTCAGAACGCTGACGCATCTCGTTGGCGACTTTGGTCTGCTCCTCTGCCTCCTCACGCTGCTCATCGGAAATCTTCTTCTGTTCGTAGGCGATCTCCTCCATTTGCTTACTGACGCTTTGCAAGACGGCAGATCGCTTGTCTTTCTGTTGCAGGACTTCCAATTGGGCTTTCAACTTGTCGATCTCCTGATCTGACGAGTCCCAACCCCTGAGTCCTACAACTGTAGTGCCTGCCAAGATGAGCGCTGCAACACCGGTAATGATAACCTTCTTATCCACGTTGTCTCAAACGGTTTGGTTCTACTTCCTCTTGAGTGCAAATAGCGTAATATCGTCGCTCTGCTCAGCCTCTCCTACAAATTCGGCCACATCAGCTTTCACCGTGTCGATGATCTGTTGGCAATCCACACCAGCACATTTCTTTAATGATGCCTCCAGTCTGTCATCGCCAAACTCCTTATACTCGATGTTCATGGCCTCGTTTACACCATCGGTGAACATTACCAGTGTCTCGCCGGGCTCCAGCTTCATATGCTGGTCGTGATACTCCAGTCCTTCGATAGCACCAACCAGGAAGTCCTGAGGCATGGGCAGAACTTCTGTACTGCCGTCGGGCTTCAAGATATATGGCGGATTATGACCGGCGTTACAATAGGTAATCTCGCCGGTACTGATCGTATAGATGCCGTAGAAAACGGTGACAAACATACAGTCAACCGACTCATTAGCAAGTAAATGGTTGGAATAGGTCAGACAATCGGAAGGATTGCCGCCACGAATGCCTGTGGCACGGATCAGCGTACGGCTGACGGCCATGAAGATGGCAGCGGGAATACCTTTACCACTGACATCGGCGATCACGAATCCGATGCGATCTTCATCAATACGGAAGAAATCATAGAAATCACCTCCCACATCCTTTGCCGCATTCATTGAAGCGGCAATATCCAACTGATTCTGGTTTTCCGGGAAGGGCGGGAAGACACGTGGCAGGATAGCCTGCTGAATCTCTCTTGCCACAGCAAGGTCGCCCTTGATCGACTCCAGCTGGGTGTGCTCCTGCTGCGACATACGGATGTAATTGATCTGCTCGACGGCTTTCTCGATGGTTATGCTCAAGTCATCAAGGTCGATGGGCTTCGTGGCAAAGTCGAAAGCACCGTTGTTCATTGCCTGGCGGATATTACCCATATCTCCATAAGCAGACACCATAATGCACTTGAGGGCGGGATTACGCATCTCGTTAATCTTCGTCAACAGCGTAAGTCCGTCCATTTCCGGCATGTTGATGTCTGAAAGGATGATGTCGTAATCCTTGTTTTTCAGAAGCATAGCTAATGCTTCCAAACCATTGTGAGCAAACGAGAACTCATATTCTCCCTTACGTATTTTCCTTCTAAAATATTGGGTGAGCAGCAATTCAAGATCGCTCTCGTCATCTACACTGAGTATTTTTACAGCCATAATTAAGTTTGTTTATTTTTAATTTAGGTGCAAAAGTAAACGTTTTTTTCGATATAACCAAATTTTTTTGTTGGTAATTGAAAAAAAATGTATAACTTTGTCGCCTGAAAGATGAAACTGCTGGTATTTAATCCCGAACATGACTTGGCTTTGGCTGCAAACCTCAGCAACTTTACAGCCCCACATGCCGGACGTCAGTTGCGCGCAGACCTGGGATTTATCCCTGCCATCTGGGCTGCGGCTGATGACTATGTGCTTGTGGAGAACACGGAAGATGCCGAGCGTCGTTTCCTGCGACTCACCCGTCGCCCCTTTGGGCGCTTTATCGATAAAGAGCATGTCAGGAATAATCGCTTTACAGCGGTTGAGACCTGGGGCTGGGATCTTGCCATCCGTGCCTTCCTCCTTCGTTGGGGGATCGATGATAGTATCATGCCCACTGTGACGCAGATCGATGCCATCCGTGAACTTTCCCACCGCCGTTACGCCATGCAGCTGTTGGGGCGCCTGCAGATGCCAGGAACCATTGGAGAGGCTCTGGAAACCGATCGGGTGGAGACCATTCTCAATCTTCTGCATGAGGGCAAACAACTGGTGGTTAAGGCGCCTTGGAGTAGTAGCGGCCGTGGTGTCCGCTTTATGAATATTGATATGAATATATATGACAACGGATGGGTTCGTAACATCATCAACCGTCAAGGTTCCGTGATGGTGGAACCCTACTATAGCAAGGTGAAAGATTTCGGTATGGAGTTCGTGAGTGATGGTTGCGGCACTGTTAGCTATGTAGGCCTTTCGCTCTTTCAGACAACGAATGGTGCATACATGGGTAATATACTGGCTTCGGAAGAAGAAAAGATTGACCGTTTAAGTCGTTATATACCAGTAGATTTACTTAAAACAATTCAACAAAAGATTTGTATTGAGATGGGTGCGCTTTTGAAGGGGAAGTATACAGGTGCTTTTGGTATCGATATGATGGTGGTAAGACGTGACAATGAAGAGGGTTTTTGGTTGCATCCATGTGTCGAGATCAACCTCCGTCGGACGATGGGGCATGTGGCTATCAGCCTGACCGAACTGTGTTCTGGCTTGCCCAAACTGATGAAGATAGAATATGATGCAAATATTTACAAAATAAGAATAAACAAACGATGAGAAAACTACAACTAATCTATTTTGCAATGGCCTTGCCCATGATGGCAAATGCCCAGTACAAATCAGATGTCTGGTCACCTGACAATGGCGACGGCACGTATACTAATCCGGTCATCAATGCCGACTATTCTGACCCTGATGTCTGCGTAGGTGCGAGTGGTGAGGATTATTATCTCACAGCCTCTTCCTTCCAGTGTATCCCCGGGTTGCCAATTCTCCATTCCAAGGATCTGGTAAACTGGGAGATCATCAATTACGCTGTAAAGGAATTAGAGCCCAAAGAGATGTTTGATGCCCCTTCTCATGGGAATGGCGTATGGGCTCCCTCTATTCGTTATCACGCGGGCGAGTACTATATTTATTGGGGTGATCCTGACAATGGCGTTTTCATGGTGAAGACCCGTGGCGGTAACCCTGCGGGCGAGTGGGAGAAACCTCTGCTTGTGATTCCTGGCAAGGGCATGATTGACACCACACCGCTGTGGGATGACGACGGACGCTGCTATCTGGTGAATGGTTGGGCTAATTCACGTAATAAGTTCGCTTCGTTATTGACGGTCAGGGAACTGTCAGCTGATGGTACAAAAGCCATTTCTGATCCTGTGATTGTCTTTGACGGCAATGGTACGGAGAATCGCACCTGTGAAGGTCCCAAGTTCTATAAGCGCGATGGCTGGTACTGGATCATGTGTCCTGCAGGGGGCGTACCAACAGGCTTCCAGCTTGCTATGCGCTCCAAATCTCCCTATGGCCCCTATGAGCACAAAATAGTGCTGGCACAGGGCAAGACCGCTATCAATGGTCCCCATCAGGGTGGTTGGATCCATACGAAGTATGGCGAAGACTGGTTCCTTCACTTCCAGGATAAGGAAGCTTATGGTCGCGTGGTACATCTGAACCCTGTCGACTGGACCTCAGGCTGGCCCATGATGGGAAAGAAAGGGGAGCCAGTCACCACTTATCGGAAACCGAAGAGCATATCGAGTGTCATTGTAAATCCTGTAGAGAGCGATGAGTTCAACACTCCTTCTATGGGACTCCAGTGGCAGTGGCATGCCAATTATAATCAAGCATTTGGTATGCCCACCGCTTTTGGCACCTTCCGCATCTATACTTATAAGCTCTCTGAAGGTTGGAAGAATTTCTGGGAAGTGCCTAACCTGTTCCTGCAGAAGACGCCGGCTGATGCCTTTACGGTGACAGCTAAGCTGCGTATGACCTCAAAGGCGGATGGTCAGTTTGGGGGCTTGATCATGATGGGGCTTGATTATTCGGCACTTGTGGTGAAGCGGGTGGGAGAGCAGTTCCAACTCATTCAGATGACCTGCAAGGCAGCCGACAAGGGCACGCCGCAGACAGAGCAGCTGATTGCCACCCTCAATCCTACAGCCATTGATAAGATCGATTACAAACCAGGTATCCACGAGGATATCTACTTGCGTATGAAGGTGGCAGACTCCAAACTTCATTTCGCTTGGAGCAGCGATGGCAAAAAGTTTACCGATTGTGGCGAGACGTTCCAGATGAAGGAAGGCAAGTGGATCGGCGCCAAGTTTGGCTTCATTGCTGCGGAGACTGATCCCAAGAGCGATCGGGGCTGGGTAGATGCCGACTGGATCAAAATCACGAAGATGGCGTCAAGTTTCGCTGACGACAAGGAGAGTAATGTGGTCAGCTCAACTGATGACAAAAGCCAGTTTGTCACCATCTCAGATGTCATCCCCGATGCCATCATGGAGATTCGCTACTTTAGCACTTATAACTTTGTGGGTGCTCGTATTGATGGTTACGAAGAACCGACAGCACTACTTACCAAACAGGCCGCAGATAGCCTCAAAGCTGTGAGCGATGATGTTATCAAGCAGGGTTATCGCTTGAAGATCTACGATGCCTATCGTCCGCAGATGGGTGTGGACAATTTCGTGCGCTGGGCTGCTGACATTCCTGATACGCTAATGAAACCTTACTTTTATCCCGACCTTGACAAGAGTGTGCTCTTCGATCAGATGTATATTATGGATAGAAGTGGTCATACCCGTGGTTCTACCATTGATTTGACACTCTTTGATATGGCCACAGAGAAGGAACTGGATATGGGTGGCACCTTTGACTGGTTCGGACCTGAGAGTCATCCTGACTTTTGCGGCAATCCTGAGACGGGTGAATATACGGGCGACAATCACAAGAGTCCTACCGGACGTTCTATTACGCCTGAGCAGTTCCGCCACCGCATGATACTGCGTTCTGCCATGTTACGTCATGGTTTTAAGCCTTTGGACACTGAATGGTGGCATTTTACGTTGGATAACGAACCTTTCCCAGACACTTATTTTACTTTCCCCGTCAGGATGATTAAATAAGGATATAAAAAGAGAGAGTGAGCCGAATGCCCATTCTCTCTTTCTTATTTAGGTTGCTTGTTTGCTTATTCTATAACAACCAGTGCATCGTCTTCCATTACACTCTCACCAACCTTCACACAGATAGCTGTAACCTTTCCGTCTTTCTCGGCTTCCAGGTTATTGGCCATCTTCATGGCTTCGAGTACAACTACTGTGTCGCCGGCCTTTACCTCGTCGCCCTCAGCTACGAGGATATCGGTGATCACACCAGGAAGTGGAGCCTTGATAGCGTTTCCCTTGTTTACAGCAGCCTTGTTGGCGGCAGGAGCATCGTCGCTGGCGGCAGTAGCAGCCTTTACGACGGGCTTTTTCTTCTCCGGCTCAGGCTGTTTCTCCATTTCAACCGTGTAAGTCTCGCCATTAACGGTCAGCGTAGCAATATTATCATTGATATCGCCTACCACGACCTCATACTTGTTACCATTAATGGTATATTTGTATTCTTTCATGATTCTATGGATGTTGAGTGAATGTTTGCGCATAGCCGTTCCACTGTGTGGGGCGCGCTTTAATTGTAATGATGCCGGTCTCCACATCATGGACGTTGTTGCCCAGATGCTCGTGGAGCGCCATGGCGATCGCTGCATAGACTTCGTTATTCTTCATACGCGGGATCAATTACATTGGAATGTTTCCGTGTTTCTTGGCAGGCAGGGCATCGCGCTTAGTAGCCAGCTGGGCCAGACCACGACAGATGCGGAAACGCGTGTTACGCGGCTCGATAACATCGTCGATGTAGCCATACTTGGCAGCCTGATAAGGATTAGCGAAGAGCTCGTTGTACTCGTCCTCCTTCTCTGCGATGAATGCTTTCACATCCTCACCTGCCTCCTTCTTAGCCTTAGCTTCCTTAGCATAGAGCACTGCGGCAGCACCACTGGCACCCATAACGGCAATCTCTGCAGAAGGCCATGCGTAGTTCAGATCGGTGTGGAGCTGCTTTGAACCCATCACGATGTGTGAACCACCGTATGACTTACGCAGGGTAACCGTGATCTTGGGCACTGTAGCCTCACCGTAAGCATAGAGTAACTGAGCACCATGCAGGATCACAGCGTTGTACTCCTGACCGGTACCAGGCAAGAATCCAGGAACGTCAACCAATGATACGATAGGAATATTGAAGGCGTCGCAGAAGCGTACGAAGCGTGCGCCCTTACGAGAAGCGTTCACGTCGAGCACACCAGCGTAGCATGAAGGCTGGTTGGCTACGATACCTACACTCTGACCATTGAAGCGTGCGAAACCTACGATGATGTTCTTGGCGAACTTAGGCTGTACCTCGAAGAACTCACCATCATCAGTGATGGCAGCAATCACCTTATACATATCGTAAGCCTCGTTCGGGTTCTCTGGAATGATCTCATTCAGCGCGTCCTCCATACGGTTGATAGGATCGCTCGTTGGCTTGAAAGGCGCTGTCTCCATATTGTTTGAAGGAATATAGCTCAGCAGCGTCTTGATCATCTGCAGACCTTCTTCCTCAGTAGCAGCGGTGAAATGGGTCACACCAGACTTGGTAGCGTGAACACTTGCACCACCCAGATGCTCCTGGTCAATGTCCTCGCCAGTAACGGTCTTTACAACCTTCGGACCAGTCAGGAACATATAAGAGGTGTTCTCCATCATCAGGGTGAAGTCGGTGAGGGCAGGAGAATAAACGGCACCACCTGCACAAGGACCGAAGATACCAGAAATCTGGGGGATCACACCTGAAGCCAGGATGTTACGCTCAAAAATCTCTGCATATCCGGCGAGAGCGTTGATACCTTCCTGAATACGGGCACCACCTGAGTCGTTGATACCGATACAGGGCGCACCCATCTTCATGGCCATATCCATCACCTTACAGATCTTCTGACTCATAGTCTCAGACAGAGAACCAGCATGAACAGTGAAGTCCTGTGCGAAGATGAATACCAGACGACCGTCGATAGTACCAGAACCTGCTACGACACCATCACCCAGGAACTGCTTCTTCTCCATTCCGAAGTTATGACAGCGATGCTCCTTGAACATGTCATACTCCTCGAACGAACCTTCGTCGAGCAGCATCTCAATACGCTCACGAGCTGTATATTTACCACGTTCGTGCTGTTTCTGAATAGCTTTCTCACCACCACCGAGACGAGCCTGTTCGCGCTTCTCGATGAGTTGCTTGATTTTTTCTAATTGCTTGCTCATTGTTGCTTAAAGATATCTATATGTGCTTTTAAATTAATGTTCACAGAGTTCTGTCAGGACGCCAGCTGTAGATTTCGGATGCAGGAAGGCGATATTCAGGTTCTCAGCACCCTTACGAGGAGCCTGGTCGATGAGGCGTACACCCTTCTCGCTCACCTCTGCTAAAGCGTTGGCTACACCGTCCTCGATGCAGAATGCTACATGGTGAACTCCCTTGTTGCCCTTGTCGAGCCACTTCTGGATGGTGCTCTCTGGTGATGTCGGCTCCAACAGCTCAAGCTTTACTTCACCGCACTTCAGGAAGGCAGTCTTCACTTTCTGGTCCTCAACTACTTCTGTTGCATAACACTCTAAGCCCAATACGTCTGTAAAGAACGGAAGGCTTTCTTCAATGCTCTGAACGGCAATGCCCAGATGCTCAATGTGTGAAATCTTCATATTTATAAAAATTAGAATATTAATTAAATGATGTGCAAAGGTAATAAATCTATTTTAGATTTAAGAATTAAGCATTAAGAATTAAGATAAGTGTGTTGAAATTAAGAATTATTAAAACTCTGCAGTGATTTTTCCGTTGATTTGGCGTCCTGTGAGGTAGTTGGGTACTGCCCATTGCCTATTTGTGACATCAGTCACCCAATAGTAACTGTTAACATTCGAGATGCCAAAGAGATTCAAGCAATCGACACCGAGCCAGAGATTCTTCACGCCTCTGCCGTCTTTGATGGCGCGGAAACTCATACCGATATCGGCACGCTTGTAGGCTGGGGCACGGAACTGATGTTGTTCCAGACCACGATGGGGGGCTCCGAAGGGCAGTCCGTCGGCAAAAGCCAGTCGAAGGCTCATCTTCCAGCGGTCTGTTCCTGGGAAATAATCGGTGAAGTGCAGATTCACTGCCCATCGCTGATCCGTAGGCATCGGCATACTATGACCGTTTATCGTCTGGCGGGTACTCATGAATGATAAGGTGAGCCATGAATCGATACCTGGTACAAACTCACCGTAAAGTTTTAAGTCTACACCTGCTGCATGACCTGAACCCATATTCCGTCCGTAGTAGGTAATCTTCATGTTCTGAACGTTATAGGGTATGAGGTTCGATATGGCTTTGTAGTAAGCCTCTGCTGTGAACTTGAACGGCCGGTTAAGCATGCGGAAGCGATAATCGAAGGCTGCAATGAACTGCAGCGACTGCTGACTCTTAATTTTATCGTTGAGTACGACGGTGGTTACTCCTTTTACCTCTGTCTGACTCGTGGTATCACGCATCTCTTTATAAAAAGGTGCCTGATAATAAAGGCCTGTGGCAAACCGGAAGGTGCAGTTGTTGTCGAAGGCAGGGACGATGGTAATAGCAGCTCTTGGCGATACGATCGTTTCTTTGTTAAACGACCAGTTGGCGAGTCTGATACCATAGTTCA
>CACZTJ010000047.1 GCA_902784065.1 uncultured Prevotellaceae bacterium
ATACGTGAAAGGTAAGCGTCAGGGCTATGGTGTCTATACCTTCGCCGACGGCGAGAAATACGAAGGTGAATGGTTTCAGGACCAGCAGCACGGACAAGGTACCTACTATTTCTTGAATAATAACCGCTATGAGGGTCTCTGGTTCAAAGATTATCAGCATGGTCATGGGGTGATGTACTACTTCAATGGTGACAAATACGATGGCGACTGGAAGCAGGATAAGCGATCGGGAAAGGGTGTCTATCTGTATGCTACCGGCGCTTTTTATAAAGGTGAATGGCAGAACGACCAACGTAATGGCAAAGGTCTATTCGACTGGGGCGACGGCTCCTCATACGATGGTGAGTGGAAGAATAACATGCGCTCTGGAAACGGCACTTTCACCTATGCTGACGGTGACTGCTATATCGGTCAGTGGAGTGATGACGAGATGGACGGTCGCGGCATCTATAAGTTCCAGAACGGCGATGTGTATGAGGGCGACTATTCGCATGGTGCTCGTACGGGTTCCGGTATCTTCAAATATGCCAACGGCGATAAATATGTGATACCTATGTCGGACAATGGAAGTCGGACAAGCAAAGTGGACGCGGAAAGTTAAGCAAGAAAAGCGGCGACACTGTGGAGGGGGCTTTCCTGAACGGTCAACCCAATGGAGAATGTATCGCTCGTTTTGCCGACGGTTCGAAATACAAGGGTATCTTTAAGGATGGAAAGCGTAACGGACCTGCCATTGAGGAAGATAAGGACGGCAACCGTTTCGAGGGTACCTATGTTGACGATGTACGTGACGGCAAATTTGTGGAGAAAGACAGAAATGGAAATATTACCGCCCAAGGGATCTATACCCGAGGACATAGACAAATCAAATAACAACAACTTAAAAATTATATCGTTATGATCATCGACACAATTGACAATCTGGGCAAATACGTAGCGCTGAACCCGCTCTTTGCCGACGTAGTGGAATTTCTGAAGAGCCACGACCTTCAGACGATGGAGGCTGGCAGCTATCCTATTAAGGAAAAGGATGTGACTCTGAAACTCTCGCTGACTAAACAGCGTACGAAAGAGACTGCTTTCCTTGAGACGCACATTGATATGATAGACATCCAGATCCCTGTTACCTGTGCAGAAACATTCGGCTATTCGCCACTTTGCGATCTTCCTGCTTTTGAGTACAATGCAGAGAAAGATATCACGAAGTACGGCGACACAAAGCCTCAGACATATGTCACCGTGAATCCAGGGCAGTTTGCCATCTTCTTCCCACAAGATGGTCATGCTCCTTGTATCATTGAGAAGGAGGAAATCAAGAAAGCAATTTTTAAGGTTAAGGTAATTGAATAACTATGGCAACAAAGAAAGAAACCACAAAGAAGCCTGCTGCTAAGAAAGCTGCAGCTCCCAAGAAAACTGCAACGGCGAAAAAGAGTGTCGCCAAGAAGGTGGAGAAAATTGTTGAACAGACTGCTCCACAGCACATCGGTCTCGTGCAGAACGACTCATGGCTGGAACCCTTTGAGGGTGCCATCCGCGGGCGTCACGATCATGCTCTCTGGAAGATCGGACAGCTGACACAGAATGGTAAGAAGAAACTCTCTGACTTTGCTACGGGTCACCTCTATTTCGGACTCCACAAGTTGGCAAAGGGTTGGGTGTTCCGTGAGTGGGCACCTAACGCAACAGATATCTATCTGATTGGTGATTTCAACGACTGGAAGGAAGACGAGAAGTATCGTTGCAAGCGCATAGAGGGAACGGGCAACTGGGAGTTGAAACTTTCAGAGAAAGCCTTGAAGCATGGTCAGCTTTACAAGATGAAGGTAAAGTGGAACGGTGGTGAAGGTGAGCGTATCCCTGCTTGGTGCCGTCGTGTTGTACAGGATGACAATACCAAGATATTCTCTGCGCAGGTATGGAATCCTGAGAAGAAATATGAGTTTAAAAAGAAGAATTTCAAACCCAAGAAGAGTCCGCTACTGATTTACGAGTGCCATGTTGGTATGGCTCAGGATGCAGAGAAAGTGGGTACATATACAGAGTTTAAGGAGAACATTCTCCCACGTGTGGCAAAGGATGGTTATAACGCCATTCAGGTGATGGCCATTCAGGAGCACCCCTATTATGGCTCATTTGGCTATCATGTCAGTTCCTTCTTTGCGCCCAGCAGTCGTTTCGGAACACCTGAGGAGCTGAAGGCCCTGATCGACGAGGCTCACCGTCTGGGTATCTCTGTCATCATGGATATCGTTCATTCACATGCCGTGAAGAACGAGGTGGAAGGCTTGGGTAATCTGGCTGGCGATCCAAATCAGTTCTTCTATCCTGGTGATCGTCATGAGCATCCGGCATGGGATTCGCTCTGCTTCGATTATGGTAAGGATGATGTGCTGCATTTCCTGCTCTCTAACTGTAAGTACTGGCTGGAAGAGTTTAAGTTCGATGGCTTCCGTTTCGACGGAGTGACCTCTATGCTGTACTATTCTCACGGACTTGGAGAGGCCTTCGGAGGTTATGGTGACTATTTCAATGGTCATCAGGATGACAATGCTATCTGTTACCTCACATTGGCCAACTGTCTGATCCATGAGGTTAATCCCGATGCGATCACGATTGCTGAAGAGGTATCTGGTATGCCAGGACTGGCAGCTAAGTTTGAGGATGGTGGTTACGGCTTTGATTATCGTATGGCGATGAACATTCCCGACTACTGGATCAAGACGATTAAGGAGGTACGTGATGAGGATATCAATGTGTGCTCGATTTTCTGGGAGGTTAAGAACCGTCGTCCTGACGAGAAGACCATCTCTTATTGTGAGAGTCACGATCAGGCACTCGTGGGCGACAAGACCATCATCTTCCGCTTGATTGATGCAGATATGTACTGGCACTTCGCAAAGAAGGATGTCAACGATATGGCACAGCGCGGTATTGCGCTTCACAAGATGATTCGTCTGGTAACTGCAGCAGCCATCAATGGTGGTTATCTGAACTTCATGGGTAATGAGTTCGGTCATCCAGAGTGGATCGACTTCCCGCGTGAGGGTAACGGCTGGTCATATAAGTATGCCCGTCGTCAGTGGAATCTTGTAGACAACAAGGATCTCTGCTACCATTGGTTAGGCGACTTTGATCGTGAGATGCTGAAGACCATCAAGAGTGTACGCAACTTCCAGGATAAGCCTGTCGTTGAGATCTGGCACGATGATGGCGATCAGGTGCTCTGTTTCATGAGAGGTGATCTCGTCTTTGTGTTCAACTTCTCGCCGACACGCAGCTACACCGATTATGGATTCCTTGTGCCTACGGGTTCATACGAGGTGGTGTTGAACACCGACTCAAAGGATTTCGGTGGTAATGGCTTTGCAGATGACACAATGACGCATCTGACGAACTATGATCCCCTCTATGTAAATGATCATAAGGAGTGGTTGAAACTCTATATCCCGGCGCGTTCTGCCGTTGTACTGAAGAAGGTATAATATGAATAATCATTATTCTGAGAAAAACGATAGCACCATCATCATCCGCGTGATGTGTGCTATTGTTTTTGTGTTGTTCTCCTGGGGCTGGCTTTATTTCTTCCAGGCTGATGCGCTGGCTATGACCCAGCATGTGTTAAGTGACGGCTTAACCCATTACAACCGATTCGTGGGTGCCCTTATCATTACTGCAGTGCTGATGATTCTGCAGTCTATTGTTAATGGTGTTACCAAGCTGAACAAGCGTTTCCATGCGTTGACTTATCTGCCGTCAATGTTGGTGCTGGCCATGCTTACTGGTGTCAGTCAGTCAATCGATCACGAGGTGAAACTCAGCAGCTCCATCTGGTTAGTAATTTTCTTTCTCATCGTATGGGTGGTGCTCGTCTTTCTGGCCCGCCAGTATCAGGACCTGAAAAAGAATATACCATACCCGTTCTTTTCCCGTCCGATGTGGATGAATATGCTGGTGCTGGTCCTGATGATAAGCTGTGTGGCGTGGATCGGCAATACGAATGCCGTGTTCCAATATCGGATGAAGGTAGAGGGCTATCTGATGCGTGGCGAATACCAAAAGGCATTGAAGGTTGGTAAGAAGTCGCTCGAGAGTGATGCTGATCTGCTGATGCTGCGTATGTATGCATTAGCACGATGTGAAGAGATGGGAGAGCATCTCTTTGAGTATCCTATTACCGGGAACAGTTTAGATGTGTTGCCTACCAATGGTAGGACCCGAATGCTGTTCTATCCTGCTGACAGCCTCTATAAGTTTATGGGCGCCCGTCCTGCTGTGGAGATGGAACCTCAGCGTTATCTTGCGATGCTGCTGCGAAGAGATTCTGTGAACAGCAAGGCGATTGCAGATTATATACTGTGTAGCTTCCTGATCGATAAGCAACTTGATCTTTTTGCAAAAGAGATCTCTCATTATTATACGATCGATGTGCATCTGCCTAAGTTTTATCGTGAGGCCTTGACGCTCTATACCCACAGCCGGTCTAATCCTGTGGTGGTTTTTCGTGTACCAGTGATGGAAGAAGACTACGCCAATTATCAGGAACTGAAGCGGCAGTATCAAGATCCGATGGAACAGAAGACAAGGGTTAGCGAAGAGTATCGTGGTACTTATTGGTATTACTTCGAGTACGAATAGCAATAAAAAAGCTCTCCGATGATTGGAGAGCTTTTTTATTGGGTTTATTTATAGAGGTATCGTTTGATAGATTTCTTAGGTGTCTTCTCAAACTCCTCTTCATGGATTTCTATCTCGGAGATCTTCTCGTAGGCAGGAATCATCTCGTTCAGTCCGTTACGGTTCTGTTCCATGATGTTCTTCAGATCTTCCTCTGAGAAGCCCATGTTCTTGGCTTCATCCATATCTGGGTGTACGAGTGCCACTAGTTTGGTATCACGCTGCACAACGATACTCTCGAGCACCATCGTCATAGAATTCAGTTTGTCCTCTATTTCCTCGGGATAGATATTCTGACCATTCGGTCCCAGCAGCATATTCTTCGAACGTCCGTTGATATAGACATTTCCATCCTCATCCATCGTGCCAAGATCACCTGTATGATACCATCCGTTCTCGTCGATCGTCTCAGCTGTTGCCTCAGGATTCTTATAATAACCAAGCATCACATTGGGACCTTTGGCGAGGATCTCACCGGGAATGCGGCGAGGATCGGGAGAGTCGATCTCCACTTTCATATGGAGAGCTGCACGTCCGCATGAGCCAGGCGCAAAGGTGTTCCAGTCGCTATAACAGATAATCGGTGCACACTCAGTAGCACCGTAGCCTACGGTATAGGGGAAGTCGATACGCTTCAGGAAATGTTCCACCTCCTGATTCAGAGCGGCACCACCGATAATCACCTCGTACATCTGTCCGCCAAATGCTTTCAGCACCTCCTGACAGATCATCTCGCGAACCTTCTTTGAAATGACCGGCATCTGCAGCAACAGACGCATGCGGTTGTTCTGAATCTTCGGGAACACCTTCTTACGTACGATCTTCTCGATGATCAGAGGAACGGCAATCACAATAACCGGTTTGATTTCTGCGAGTGCTTGCGCGATAATGGCGGGTGATGGTACACGGTTCAGGTAATACACATGACAGCCATGAAGGAATTCAAAGATAAACTCAAAGGCCATACCATACATATGGGCCATGGGCAACATGGAGATCACCCGATCGCCACACTTGATCTGCTTGCCGAGAACATGACATGCGAAATCGTAGTTCGACCACAGTGCACGATAGGGGAGCATCACACCTTTTGAGAAGCCTGTAGTACCGCTGGTGTAGTTGATGACAGCCAGCTCATCAGGACTCTGCTCTTTGTAATACTCCACATGCTCCTTACGGAAGTACTTGGGGAACTTCTTGCCATAGAGTTCGTTCAGATGTTCGCGGGCATAGGTCAGCTTGTCGGTACGACTGATCATCAACGAATAATCGGGATTGTTGATGATACCTTCCAGTGTGGGCATCGCCTGAGGGTCGATAATCGTAGCCACATGATCACCTACGAACAGCAGGCGGGCTTCAGAATGATTCACGATGTTGTGAATCTGTTCTGCGTTGAACTCGTGCAGGATGGGAACGGCAATCGCACCATAGGTCAGAGTAGCAATGAAAGCTACTGCCCATTGTGATGAATTACGGCCACACATTGCAATCTTGTCGCCCTTCTGAATACCGCTGTTTTCAAAAAGGATGTGCAATTTTTCAATTTTCCTGGCAACATCATGGAACTGTAGCGTCTGTCCCTTGTAATCGGTCAGCGCATCGCGGTTCCAATTGTCTATGACACTCTTCTGAATGAGAGCGTTAAAACTCGGTATTTGTTCCATAAGCGATTAGGTATTCTGATATAAGTAGCGTTTAATACTTTTTTTAGGTGTTTTGGCAAATTCCTCTTCATGGAGTTCAATTGCAGATATGCGACTATATACAGGAAGCTCATTGTTCAGTTCCTGACGGTTCTGTTCCATAATATGCTGCAATTCGTCTTCGCTGAACGACATCATCTCGTCCTTGTCAGGATGAACAAGTGCCACCAACTTGTCACCACGTTGGATGACGAGGCTCTCCGAAACCATAGCCATCGTGTTCAACTTATCCTCAATCTCTTCAGGATAAACATTCTGCCCGTTGGCACCAAGTAGCATGTTCTTGATGCGTCCACGGATAAAAATATGACCACTGGGTGACATGGTAGCAAGATCGCCTGTATGATAATAGCCTTCCTCGTCAATAGCTTCGCGAGTGGCTTCTTCATTCTTGAAATAGCCCTGCATCATATTAGTTCCCTTTGTCACAATCTCACCAGGGATATTCTCTGGGTCGCTTGATAGAATCTTAACCTCCATACGATCAACTGGAACACCACAAGAACCAGCCTTGAAAATTTTCCAGTCACAGTAGGAGATCAGCGGGGCACATTCTGTGGTGCCATATCCTACAGTCAGTGGGAAGTTGATGGAAAGCAAAAACTCCTCGACTTCTTTTGATAAGGGAGCACCTCCAACTATAATCTCGTAGAAGTTACCACCGAAAGCCTTATAGACTTCATTATAGATACGCTCCTTCACCTTCTTACTGACATAAGGCATCTGGAGCAACAAACGCATGCGGTTGTTCTGGATCTTCGGGAATACCTTCTTACGGATAATCTTTTCAATAATCAGCGGAACAGTGATGATGATAGCAGGCTTAACGGTTGCAAATGCCTCTGCGATAATAGCAGGAGACGGGAGTCGGGTGAGGAAGAACAGATGACAACCATTACAGAAACCGAACAGAAATTCGATAGCCATTCCATACATATGTGCCATTGGCAGAATACTCAGCATATTGTCGCCGGGCTTCACATTGCGTCCTAGTACTCGCATGATAAACTCCACATTGCCCCAGATTGCGCGATAGGGTAGCATAACACCCTTAGAGAATCCCGTTGTACCGCTGGTATAGTTTATCATCGACAACTCTTCGGCTGAATCCTGATAGTAATTCACATGTTCAGCTCTGAATGCCCTAGGATATTTACTGCCAAATATCATATTTAAATGTTCGCGCGCGTAAGTAACCTTTTCAGAACGTGAGATCAACAAAGAAAAATCGGGCAGGTTGATGATAGCCTCCAAGGCTGGCATCTGTTCAGGATCTATAGTCTTTACAGCATAGTCACCGATGAAAAGCAACTTTGACTCTGAATGATTGACGATATTCTGAATCTGTTCGCCATTGAACTCATGCAGAATAGGTACAGCAACTGCTCCATAGGTAAGTGTAGCCAGAAAAGCGACGGCCCAGTGGGCTGAGTTACGCCCTTGACGACTCCACTGTTTTCGAAGAGAATATGTATTTTCTCAATTTTACGTGCTACATCGTGGAACTGGAGTGTGATGCCTTGGTAATCGGTCAGCGCATCTTGATCCCAGTTCTTGATAATTGCATTTTGGATGATTGCATTAAAACTGCTGAAAGTTTCCATTAAAATTGCACAATTTTGAAAATTTTGTGCAAAGATACGTCATTATCTGCACATTTCAAAAAAAAATGTGCAATATTTTATCTATTTTCTAAAAAAAAGAGGTAATAAGGGAAAAATTGAACAATTTTATTCGTATCTCATAGATTTTGCCGGATGGATATGCGAAATCAGATAGCTGGGTGCTATCAATACGAATACACAAATCAACAGGGTGGCGACATTGATTAAGACAACAAGGGGCAGGTTCAGCTCCATCGGTGCCTCACTGACATAATAGGTCTGTGGATCCAGTGTGATCAGACCTGTATATTGCTGTAACAAGATCGTTCCGATACCTATCACATTACCCCAGAACATACCTTGTCCGATGATAAATACTGAGAACCAGAGGAATGTGTGGCGGATTGCCTTATTACGAGCACCAAGCGCTTTGAGGATACCGATCATCTGCGTTCGCTCCAAGATGATGATCAGCAGACCACTGATCATGGTAAATCCTGCTACACATACCATTAATATCAGAATAATCCAGACGTTGATGTCGAGCAACTCCAGCCAGATGAACACCTGGGGATAAGCTTCGTAGATGGTCTTTGTGGAAAGCGTATTGCCACTACGGTCTGTACTGTGGTTTACTTGTTTGAGAAAGGCACTTTCGGTATCCTCCAGATGCATGAGGTTATCAACTGAAACCTCTATACCAGTACAGGCATCAGGCGCCATACCATTCAGCTTGTTGGCAGTATAGAGATCTATAAAACAGAGACTCTCGTCAAAGCGAGTCATGTTGGTTTCGTAGATGCCGCAAACGGTATATCGTCTGGTGCGTACGCTCTCATCCTCAATAAAGTAGGCGTACACCTTATCACCGAGGTTTAGTTGCAGTTTGTCGGCAATCATCTTCGACAAGAGCAGTTCGTAGTGACTGCTGCTGTCGCTGAACTTCGGGATGCTTCCGGCAACCAGATTTTGCTTGATGAAGGTGCTGTCGAATTCAGGACCTACACCTTTGAAGGCAATCCCCAGGAAGTCGTTCTCCGTCTTCAGCAGTCCCTGCGTGATCGTATAACGTTCTACATGCTTCACGCCTTTGATCTTCCGGAGTGATGTCATAAGGCTGTCATCAGCCGTGATGAAATAAGGATCAGTATCGTTGTATCTCAGGATATTATGTATTTGTATATGTCCTCCGAAACCTACCACCTTATCGCGAATGGTATGTTTGAACCCGAGCACCACACCCACGGTAATAATCATCACAGCCAGACCGATGGCCACACCAATGGTGGCAATACGAATGGCAGGGCGACTAACTTTTCGTTTGTCGCCCTGATCACTGTAGATCTTCTTAGCTATGAATAAAGGGAAGTTCAACGCTTACTTTTCAATTTCAATCTTCATCCACTCTGCCGGGATATGTCTCTAAGGCTTTCTTCAATACGACGAGTGCCCGTTCGAGATCCTCCTTCTTCAGCACGTATGCAATACGCACTTGGTTGATACCAGCACCAGGCGTGGTGTAGAAGCCTGCAGCAGGAGCCATCATGACAGTCTCACCCTCGTACTCAAACTCAGACAGGCACCAGCGACAAAATTTCTCCGCATCGTCAACAGGCAGTTTAGCTACGGTATAGAATGCTCCCATCGGGATAGGGGAATAAACGCCAGGAATACGATTCAGACCGTCGATCAGACACTTACGACGTTCCACATATTCGTCATACACATCTCTGTAGTAATCTTCTGGTGCATCCAATGAGGCCTCTGCTACAATCTGACCAATCAGAGGCGGGGAGAGACGAGCCTGACAGAACTTCATGACAGCCTTTCTCACTTCTGCATTCTTTGTGATCAGCGCACCGATACGGATACCACACTCAGAATAGCGCTTAGATACCGAGTCGATCAAGATCACATTCTGCTCAATACCTTCCAGGTGACAGGCAGAGATATAGGGTGAACCGGTATAAATATACTCACGATACACCTCATCAGAGAAGAGATACAAATCATATTTCTTCACCAAGTCACGGATCTGGTTCATCTCACGACGGGTATAAAGATAACCTGTCGGGTTGTTGGGGTTGCAGATCATGATGGCACGGGTGCGCTCATTGATCAGCTCCTCAAACTTCTCCACCTTTGGCAGTGAGAAGCCCTCGTCGATCGTGGTGGCGATGGTACGGATCTTGGCACCTGCAGAGATGGCAAATGCCATATAGTTGGCGTAAGCTGGCTCTGGCACAATGATCTCATCACCAGGATTCAGACAGGAGAGGAAGGCAAAAAGCACAGCCTCACTTCCACCGGAGGTGATGATGATATCGTCGGCAGTAACGTTGATGTTGTATTTGGCGTAATAACTGACCAGTTTCTCGCGATAGCTGAGATATCCTTGTGATGGTGAGTATTCCAGAATATTACGGTCAATCTGCTTCAACGCATCAAGCCCAACCTTTGGTGTGGGCAGGTCGGGCTGACCGATATTCAGGTGATACACCTTTGTTCCTCTCTTCTTGGCGGCAGCAGCAAGAGGAGCGAGTTTTCGGATTGGAGACTCAGGCATCTCAAGGCCGCGGACAGATATTTCTGGCATTTTCTTTAGTTTTACTTAATTTACTTCTTGGCTTCTCACCTTTTTCTTTTTTGTGAAAACCGGTGCAAAGGTAACACAAATTATCGTAAAACTATGCAATCTCTGCCCAAAAATTTGCAATTCTCGGAATTTATGTGTACTTTTGCCCATCAAAATCAATTAAATTATCATTTGAGCGATGAATTTCGAAGAAATGCTTGAGCAGCGCGATATCAAGAAAACCTCTAAGATTCGCATGCCTTACGGTTACTTCTACAAGCGACTGATTGATGGGAAGTATTCAAATTTCGTTCAGTTCCATGATGAGTTGACGGATGATATGTTTTTCGGTCACTGTGTCAAAGCTGAATGTGAGGCTGTGGCTTCCATTAATCATAAGGCTCAGTTGCATTTCTCGGCCAATGGTGAGGACGATGGCGTTTTTGCCATCGCTGTAGAAGTTGGGAACTACCAGACACTTGAGCAGTTATTGAATGAAAACCCAGCCATCGTTGCAAGAGATGATTTCATGTCTGCCACATTAAAGAGTCTGTTTGATATCACCAACACCCTAAATGAACGGGGGATCTATCATGTGTGTTTTGCCCCCTCAAACATCCTGATGCGCAAGAATGATAATTCTGTCCGTCTGCTCTGTCATGGATCATTCTATAAGAAGGTAGATGTGGATTTGCTCTATGAGGGTGTTGAGGATTATATTGCTCCTGAAGTGTTTGACAGAGGCGAAATAGATAGTCGTACAGATGTTTACTCGCTGGGGAAACTGGTGTCTTATTTGTATCATTCCGCAGGCATGCCTTTTGAGCTGAAGCCTATCGTAGCAAAGGCTACTGATGCCGATCCTGACAAACGCTATTCTTCAGTGGCAGATTTTGATGCTGCTATTAATAAGGCGCGTACCCTGAAGCGTACAGGTCTTCTTGCAACCTCTGCGCTTGCTATAGCACTGCTTATTGTCTGGCTTTTCTTTTATACGCTGCCAAGTCCCGAAGTGATTGAATATGTCCAACCTATAGATGAACCTGTGCCAGAGGAGATGCTGGAAGATGATATGGATGCCTTATTGGGTATAGGTGCTGATGCTGACTCTGCCACTATTGCTCAGATTGTGACACTACAGAAAAATAAGAGGGACTCGCTCGGTATGAGTGAAGGCAAGATGCGCGAATATAATGCCAAGGCTGAAGAGATTTTCCGCAAACAATTCACTAAAGCAGCGGAGGCGATCATCTCTAAGGTCTATAACAACGACCAGATGAACGGCTCAGAAAAAGACTTCACTTTAAAAGCACAGAAGATGACCGAAGAACTTGTGTTCAAGAAAGATGAGATCAAGAAGTCAACGGCCATCAGTTCAGATCGGGCTGAAGCTATTGCAGATAAGATTATCGAACAGCTGACGGAGAAGAAGAAGTCTGAGATGGAGAAAGACTATTATGGAATTAAAAACAAAAAGAATAACGAATAATGAGAAGTAGAACAGCAATTTGGTTTGAATGCAAGATCCGTTACGAAAAGGTTATGGAGGATGGCTTGCAGAAGAAAGTAACAGAATCGTATGTGGTTGATGCGCTCAGCTTCAGTGAAGCGGAGGAACGTATTATTGAGGAGATGTCATCTTATATCAGTGGTGAATTCGATGTGACTGACATCAAGAAGGCTGCCTATAAAGAGATTTTCTTCTCTGATGACGAGATGGCAGATAAGTGGTATAAGGCAAAGCTCCAGTTTATCACCATCGATGAGAAGACAGAGAAGGAGAAGCGCTCCTCAGTGACTTATCTCGCACTGGCAGGCTCTTTCAATGGTGCAGTGAAGAACATTGAAGAAATGATGGGTGGCACCATGATTGACTATGTGATAGCTTCAGTTGCAGAAACAGCCCTTATGGATGTCTTCGAATATAAGAAGGGAGATAAAAAAGACGACAAACCAGAATTTGAAGCATAACGATGGACTACGACGTAAAAGGTCATTTGCATCAGATACTCGACACGTTGCCACAGGGTGTACGCCTTGTGGCAATTAGTAAGTATCACCCCAACGAATATATCGAGGCGGCCTATGAGGAGGGACAGCGTGTGTTTGGCGAGAGCCACGAACAGGAATTACGCCAGAAGCACGAACAGCTTCCTAAGGATATTGAATGGCATTTTATCGGCCACTTACAAACGAACAAAGTGAAATATATCGCACCATATGTCTCTATGATTGAAGCAGTTGACTCTCTGAAGCTCTTGAAAGAGATTAACCGTCAGGCAGAGAAATGCGGACGGGTGATCAAGGTGCTGCTGGAACTTCATATCGCCGAAGAAACCACCAAATACGGACTCTCGCTTGAGGCTTGTCGTGAGCTGCTTGAAGAGGGCGAATGGCGTGAGCTATCACATGTGCGAATCTGCGGACTGATGATGATGGCCTCCAATGTGGATGATCAGAATCAGATACGTGGTGAGATGCAGATAGCAGCCGACTTCTTCGACGAAGTGAAGATGAAATATTTTGCTAATGATGAAGCCTTTTGTGAACGTTCCTGGGGTATGAGCGACGACTATCTTATTGCTGTAGAGACACGTTCCACGATGGTACGTATCGGCACCTCTATCTTCGGTCCTCGCGTCTATTGAAATAATATTGATCGCGCTTACGCGTGATCTTTCCGAAGTTGATGGCATGCACCGGACAATAATGATAGCATGCCAGGCATGAGGTACACTTCCCGCTATGCATCCATACAGGAGGTGTACCTTCTATATTATCCACAGGACAGACTTTTACGCATTTCCCGCATTTGATACACACATCAGAATCTACAGTAAACTTGCGGTCTGTGACCATCTTCTTATTAAAGTAACCACCGATCACATAGGAGTAGAGGCGGGGAGTGGCTCCTTTCTCCAGCTCCTCAACACCCTGACAACATGCTTTGATGATATCGATGATATGAACGATTTGTTGTTTAGCTTGTGCAATCTTTCGCTGCTCTTTCTCTTCTGAGTCAGTGTACATAAACGGCAGACATACATATGACTCTGGCATGATAACCGAAAAGAGCGATTCGGCCTTCATCCTTTTTTTCTCAAGTTCTTTGTTGAGGATTGTCATCGCTTCTCCAGCACTATCGCCACAGGTGGTCAGAGCCCAACAGAAACGAGGCTTCTCAATACCAGAGATGGTCATCTTCCTGATGAATTCCCTGACTATCCTTGGTGGCTGCCAACCATGTGTCGGGAAACAGATTCCCAAACGTTCGTCTGCTTTCAGCGTCAGCTGATAGTTACCTTCCTTGATGAGATCGGGTATATATAGCAATTGTTCACCGATTGCTTCAGCAATTTGCTGAGCCACCCAACGGGTATTTCCTGTGCCTGAGAAATAGAGTATCATATTTTAATATCTGTTTGAGAATGCAAAGGTACAGAAAAAATTTGGAATTCATTATTTTTTTCTATATCTTTGCACTTGGTTTTAACCGTAACAACGACAATGACCAACGAAATACTTCAGCAACTGAATGATAGTCAGCGTGATGCGGTGCTCTACTGTGATGGAGCAAGTCTTGTCATTGCTGGTGCAGGCTCAGGAAAGACGCGTGTCCTGACCTATAAGATCGCGTGGCTTCTAGAACAAGGAATGAACTCTTGGCAGATACTGGCTCTGACGTTTACTAATAAGGCGGCACGTGAGATGAAGGAACGTATTGGCAGATTAGTGGGTGATGAGCACGCTCGCTATCTACAGATGGGTACGTTCCATAGTGTCTTTGCCCGTATTCTAAGGGCAGAGGCAGATAAAATCGGCTTTTCTTCCAACTTTACGATCTATGATCAAACAGACGCCCGTTCACTGGTAAAGGCGATCATCAAAGAGTTAGGACTTGATGATAAAGTGTATAAGCCTTCTTCTGTTGCCGATCGTATCTCTATGGCCAAGAACCATCTGTTATTACCACAGCAGTATGCTCAGAGTGCATGGGCCAGTGACGATGCTCAACAGAAACGTCCTCAGGTTGCTAATATATATATAAGGTATGCGGAGAGATGTCGTCAGGCGAATGCGATGGACTTCGACGATCTGCTGGTTCAGACATGGGTATTGTTCCAGAAGCATGAGGATATCCGACAGAAATATGTCGAGAAGTTCCACTTTGTATTAGTCGATGAGTATCAGGATACCAACTATGCTCAGCAGGCTATTGTCTATCAGCTCACAAAAGAGCGGCAGAAGGTGTGCGTGGTAGGAGATGATGCCCAGAGTATTTACTCCTTCCGTGGTGCAAATATTGATAATATCCTCAACTTTCAGTCACAATATCAGAATGCCAAGCTTTTCAAACTGGAACAGAATTATCGTTCTACACAGTTGATTGTGCAGGCGGCAAACTCCTTGATCCGAAGGAATGAGCGACAGATCCCCAAGAATGTGTTCTCTAAGAACGAGCATGGTGAGCGTTTGCAGCTGAAGCCTGCCTATTCTGATAAAGAGGAAGCCGTCATTGTGACACAAGATATCAAGCGCATCCGTCGTCAGGATCATTGCTCCTGGAGTGATTTCGCCATTCTTTACCGCACTAATTCCCAGAGCCGTTCTTTCGAGGAACAGATGCGTAAGGATAATATTCCTTATCGTATCTATGGTGGACTGAGTTTCTATCAGCGTAAGGAGATCAAAGATGTGATTGCCTATTTCCGTCTGATTGCCAATCCCGATGATGAGGAAGCCTTTAAGCGCATTGTGAACTATCCGGCACGAGGTATTGGTGATACCACTGTCGGTAAGATTGTACAGACGGCTCAGGCCTATGGCGTTAGTCTCTGGCAGGTTATAAAAGAGCCGGTACTCTTTCCAATGGATGTCAGCAAGGGAACGATGACCAAGCTGCAGAACTTCCGTGAACTGATAGAGAGTTGGATTACACGACTGAACACTGAAGATGCCTACACCCTTGGACATGATATCATCATGAAGTCAGGTATCAGCAAGGATATCTATTCCGGTCGTAATCCCGAGGATATCTCCCGACAGGAGAATTTGGAGGAGTTCTTGAGTGGCATGCAGGATTTTGTGGAATCACGACGTGAAGAGGATATGGGTGACCAGGTGTATCTGCCCGATTTCCTGCAGGAAGTAGCTCTTCTCACTGATCTTGATAGTGATGATGGCGATTCAAATGACAAGGTGATGCTGATGACCATCCATTCTGCAAAAGGACTGGAGTTCCCCACTGTGTTTGTGGTAGGTCTTGAGGAGAACATCTTCCCCAGTCCTATGTGTACCAACTCTATGCGTGAGCTTGAAGAGGAGCGCCGTTTGCTGTATGTGGCTATAACCCGAGCTGAGAAACATTGTATTCTGACCTGTGCACAGAATCGTTGGCGCTATGGACGTATGGAGTACGATACGCCTTCACGTTTCATCCGTGATATCGATCCTGAGTTGTTGGATGTCCAGTCTGATGGCTCCTTTGAGAAGCCAACCTTCGGTCAAAACCGTAATTATCGTAGTGACGGTCCTGAATGGATGCAGAATCCACGTCCGGTTGCGACGCAGTTTAAAGCTGATTCCAAACCTCGACAGGTAGCCCCTCGGCAACCTGAGAAACCTGTCGATCCCTTTGGACCCAACTTCAAGCGTCTGTATCAGGCAGTGGCGCCACGACCTTTGGCTACAGATCCCAGTCCCAGCGAACTGCGCGAGGGTGTACGCATCGAGCATCAGCGTTTTGGCATCGGTGTTGTCACCCGGATAGAAGGAACAGGTGAGAATACGAAGGCTACTGTTGAGTTTAAGAATACCGGCACCAAACAGCTGTTGCTTAAATTCGCGAAGTTCAAGATTATCGGCTAAAAAAGATTAGAGCGCCTCATCTTCTGGGCGCTCTAATCTTTTGGTTATCTTTGGTAGATGCTTCTTTTTCCTGAGCCACGCTTCTTTACGGGCTTCATACGCTTCATGATGCTTCTCAAGAAATCCGTCTGCCATATCCGTCTTTCTAGATAAACTTAGCGTATATCACCTTGATCTCAATAGGTGAGTCCTTTCCACCAACCAACTTGGTACTCGTCAAGCCGATCTGGTGGCTGATAGGAGTTGTCGTGGTCGTTACCGTGGTATTATTGACGGTTGTCGTGGTGAGTGTAGGTGTGATGATAGGCACTAATACCACCTTGTTCCAGTCAGGATGGTTCGTTGTCCAGTATGGATCATCCAGTTCACCTAGAATCTTATCAAGATACATGCTAGATACCAGGTCACCCAGGTTCGTGAAGCTGTAGTTGTTCTTGACGAGCGAGGCAACATACGAACGCTTATAGTCGTAAGTCTTTTCCTTTTCAAAGAAAGTGTTTAGACTATCCTTCGGCAATAAGAGGATGGTCTCGGGGGCTTTGAAATTGTATTTGTTGTTTGGATCGTCGCTGTTCAGGCGCTGGAAACTCATGCTGACAGAGAGCAGATAGTCAATTCCGTGTCCTTCCATAATTTCATCCACGGGAAGGGTTACCTCGGTGAAGATGCCAGCAGGAGATTTCAGATAGGTACAATCGTCCTCACTTACCAATCTTTCTAATCCAGCCTTTTCGTTCGTCACTTTGACGGTCTGCAACACCTCTGGAGTGGATGCTAATGTCAGCAAGCCGGTCAGTTTCTTCTCCTCAGAATAAGATTGGTAGCTATAGAAAATTCTTAATACGATTCGATCCATTTTTGCCATCACACCCAGTCCGTCGAGCAGTTTGAAGTAGAAGCCGGGACAGAGGGAGTGGACAAACGTATAAGAGTTCTTGAAGTATTCGGGATGCTCGTAGTAGTTACGGAGGATATAGGTACCATAGTTTGAATACTTCTTACCTGATTTATCCTTATACTCGTCATTCAAGGTCACGCGAGCATAGTCACGATAGGAACTGGTGTAACGCAGACTGTCGGAGTAGGTGAGGTTGGCCAGCGTAAATACCAGATCCTTTTTCAGACCGTCCGGCCTGATGTATCCCTCTGCCTCAGGATCATAGTTGCTATAATAAACCGCCTCACTGTCCATAGCTTTCCCTAACTCCAGCACGCCCATCTTCATGGGTGTAAGGGAATCACCATAGCAGTTTGACTTGTCGAAATAGAGCCAGATCTCGCAGGAATCTGCCACAATCTCTCCTTCATCATCCAAACTGATAATCTGCTCTTCATCAGGCAAAACCAGATCCTCGAGCACATTAAACTGTGCCATAAACTCGTTCATGACATAGGTGTCTGTCTCTGGATCTTTCACCAATCCGAAAAAGCAGTCGAAATTACGGGCATATACGGAATCTGCGAGTATCGATCTTGTTGTTGCCTCGTAGATGCCCGTGCTTATCTTTAGCTGGTCTGTGTTCTGTGTAAGCGAAGTTCCGATACTGTCAGTATCTTCATTACAAGATATCATCGCCATTGCGGTGAATGCAATCGCTGTAAACAATCTTAGTCTCATATATTCTTCAGTGGATATCTATATTTCTTTATTCGGCCTCTTGGGGGAACAGCTGCTCATAGAATGCCTCGTAGGCATCGGCAAAGTCCTCCTGATAGCCAAGCACAGGGATATTTTTTCCCTTAGCAAACTTCATAAGGTTCTCATCAACTTGTTTGTCTGCCGCAATCACACCATCGCTATATCCAATGGCGAGTTTGGAGAGCTCGTTAAAATCAAAGATATCTTTGTAGTCCTTCAGCAGCTCGGCACGCGCATCACGGAACTCCAGGCACTGTTTGAAGTCGCTACCCAGGTCTTTTTCCAGACTCTGAGAGAAGAGCGAGGTCACCACCTTCGTCTCTGCAAACGACGGCTCATCATGATAAGCGGTCTTCACGTAGAAGGGGATGACGGCACTCATCCAACCCTGACAGTGGATAATATCGGGCACCCAACGGAGCTTTTTCACTGTCTCCAGGACACCACGTGCAAAGAAGATGGCGCGTTCACCATTATCGGTATAGTCTTCTCCCTGCTCGTCCTTCTCCATCAGTCGCTTGCCGAAATAATCGTCATTATCGATGAAATACACCTGAACCCTGGCCGATGGAATGGAGGCCACTTTAATGATCAGGGGATGATCGGTATCATTGATGATCAGATTCATTCCCGACAGGCGGATCACCTCATGAAGTTGTCCGCGACGCTCATTGATAGTGCCCCATTTAGGCATGAACGTACGGATTTCATGATTGTGCTCCTGCATTGCTTGCGGAAGGTCTTTACCCATTAGTGACAAGGTGTTGTCGGGAACGTACGGAGAGATCTCCTGGTTGATGAACAAAATCTTTTTCTTTGCCATATCTTTGATTTTACCGGGCAAAGGTACTACTTTTTTCGCACAAAAAAGAGAATCTGTGCTTTATTTTATCAAAAAATGACATTTTTAGGGTGTTTTTTTAGTTTTTAAACGTATTTCTTGATAAGTGACACGAATCGTTCGCCATACTTCTGCTTCTTATGCTCACCGATACCAGAGATATTGCCAAACTGCTCCAGGGTGATAGGTTTGATGGTGGCAAGAGCATGCAGCACCTTATCGCTGAAGATGATGTAGGGCGGGAATCCCTCTTCTTCGGCACATGTCATACGCAGACTGCGTAAGGCCTCAAACAACTTGGGATCTTCTATGCCTGTAGTCGGTGGAAGACCCGGAATCGTGATCGTCGGTATCTCCAGTCTTAGCTTTGTCTTCTTTTTTGGTTTCTCTTTCTCGCTGTGATCCACGATATAAAGCTGGGCATTCTTCCTGCCGTAGAGCACATCTTCGCCAATGTTTGTTACTTTCACCTTGTTGCCGTCGTTATAGGCTATCTCTATGAAGCCCATCTGGAGCATCTGCAACAGATAGTCCTGCCAGTCTGTTGTGGTGAGTTCTTTCCCTACACCAAAGGTTTTCAGGTTGTTATAGCTATGTCTGTTGACAGTAGGAGAGTGGATCCCCTTCAGAATCTCGATGATGGTCGAGATACGTATCTCCTCATTGGCTCTCTTGGCAGCACTCAGGGCCATTTGTACATAACGCGTACCGTCAAATCTCTGGGGTGGGTTCTCGCAGACATCACAGTTGCCGCAGTCATGGTCGGTTTGTTCGCTAAAATAGTTAAGAAGAATGCGCCTTCTGCACACGTTGGATTCTGCATATTCCTGCATTCTTCTCAGTTTCTCCATATTCACGTCCTGTTGTCCGCTTTGTTTGGCAAACTCCGTCAGTTGGATGATATCTGCCAGAGAATAGAAAAGTACAGTATCAGCTGGTGCGCCGTCTCTGCCTGCACGACCTATCTCCTGATAGAAACTCTCGATGCTTTTGGGCATATTGTAATGAATTACCCATCTCACATTACTCTTGTCGATACCCATGCCAAAGGCGATGGTGGCACACACCACCAACAGCTGGTCGTTCTTAAACAGCTCTTGTGTCTGATTGCGCTCTGATGGTGTCATGCCGGCATGATAGGCAGCTGCGTTGATACCCCTTTTCCTCAAGTCCTCAGCCACCTTCTCAGTCGTCTTTCTGCTAAGGCAGTAGATGATACCTGCATCCAGCGGACGAGCTTTGATAAAATTCAGGACAAAGTGCATCTTCTCTGCGTTCTTATAACCTCTTTTTACAGAGAGGTTTAAGTTCGGTCTGTCAAAGCTTGAGATGAATGCTCTGGCCTGTCGCAGTTGCAGCTGCTCGATGATGTCCTGACGGGTCACTTTATCAGCTGTTGCTGTGAGTGCCATCATCGGCACATGCGGAAACTTCTCTCTGAGCATTGCCAGTTGGGTATATTCAGGGCGGAAATCATGTCCCCATTGACTGATACAGTGGGCTTCATCGACAGCTAGCAGCGCCAGCTTCATGTGACTCAGCAGGTGGTCGGCTTCAGCGATGGCCCTTTCTGGTGAAATGTATAGTAGTTTTATTTCTCCAGCCACGCATCGCCTGCGGATCAGGAGGTCGTCAGTACTGTCATTTCCGCTGTTCAGGGCCTCTGCGGCTATCCCATTGGCGCGTAATGTCTCCACCTGATCCTTCATCAGGCTGATCAGGGGTGAGATCACCACGGTTGTACCCTCCAGAACGAGCGCAGGAATCTGATAACACAGACTTTTTCCGCCTCCTGTCGGCATTAATACAAGGGCATCGTTACCAGCCAGCACATGACTGATAATCTCCTCTTGGTTCTCTCGGAACGAGTCATATCCAAAATAGCGCTTTAACGCCTCGTAAATAGTCATAAAGTATAAATTTTGCACAAAGTTAGTCATTTATTTTTAAAAAAGATAAAAAAACGCTTGCGCATATACTTTTTTTTCGTATATTTGCAAAAATTATCATAAACCATATATAAAATGGGTAAGTATAATATCACAGAAAAGAAAGAGAAGGAGGCCGCTTACAGAAGCCTTGTAAGCCCTCGGATGATGGATGAGATGCAGGAGAAAATCCTTGCAATCATCGTCATGCAGAAGAAGTATCGCGACAAGGATTACTCAGCCAAAAAACTTGCTGAGGACCTCGGCACTAACACCCGTTACATTTCTGCCGTTGTAAATGTGCGATTCCACATGAATTACACATCGTTTGTAAACAAGTATCGCATCGACGAGGCCATGACCATTCTGGTCGATAAGCGATATCAGGATCTGCGTATGGAGGAAGTCAGCGACATGGTAGGTTTTGCCAACCGTCAGTCGTTCTATGCTTCATTCTATCGTGTTGTAGGCATCACGCCTCGCGAGTATCGCATGCAGCACCTGAAGCAGCATCCTGCCATGTTGGCCAAACGCACCAAGAAGTCCAAAGATTAAGAGGGGAAAGGGACTTTACGTGGATTTTTCTTATCAAGATGAGCGTTTTGCAGACTTGCAACTGCTCAGATATCGTTTAAATGGCTTCGATGAGTTAACCCCTCAGCAGAAAACACGAAATACAATCTCCGTATCCGAAAGATGCTGGAGGTTGTTTATTGTGATGCTACGATAGCCCGCGATACCGATGAATTCAAGGCTATGGAAATCTATCTGAAGCGTATCTGGTTTTCAAGCGGCATCTATCATCACTATGGGTGCGAGAAGTTTAAACCCGATTTCTCGCCTTCATGGCTTCGTACCCAACTGCATCAGGTCGATGTGCGTCGTCTGCCATTACAGGAATGCGAGACCCTCGATCAGTTCTGTGATGCCATCTTCCCTGTGATCTTCGACCCCAATGTGCTGCCTAAGCGCGTTAACAAGGCCGATGGTTCCGACCTGCTGCTCACTTCAGCGTGTCATTTCTATGATGGGGTGACTCAGGCAGAGGCAGAGGCTTTCTATGCGCAGATGAAGCTCGCCCAGAATTCCTCTACGCCTCCTTCT
>CACZTJ010000048.1 GCA_902784065.1 uncultured Prevotellaceae bacterium
GAATATGTAATTCAGCTCGTTTCTAAATCGTTACCTAATTACCATTCAAAACGAGGTAACGAAATGATTTCTAAAGAGTTATAATTTTCCCCGTAACAACCATCGGTAATTCTGCTTTTTCGAGTTGTTATTCTCTTGTAACGGTCAATATATCCGAAGGACTCAAAGAAATTGAGGCCAATGCATTTACCTATTGTCATAAGATTACCACACTTCCTCTTCCAGAAAGTGTGGAGTCCATTGGCTCATATGCATTTAGTAGTTGTACAGGAATAACAGATACTTCTTTAAAAATTTCCAAGAATGTAAAAGAGATAGCCTCTGGCTATGATAATAACCCATTTGATGGTTTATTACATCTGACATCTATCACCGTTGCCCCTGATAATGCCTTTTTTGACTCTCGTGAGAATTGTAATGCCATCATTAGGAAGAGTAATAACAGATTGGTAACAGGATGTATCAATACCACAATACCATCTTCGGTAACTTCTATTGGATATGCCGCTTTTTCTTATTCTCCCTTTACAACGTTTACCGTTCCTGAGCAAATTCAGTATATTGGTGCCTTTGCATTTTCTAGCTGCGAACAACTTGTTAGTATATCATTACCATCCCGATTGAATAGTATTTCTGGAGGATTGTTTTATAAGTGCACAAGTCTTGCCAGCGTTCAGATTCCTGAAAGAGTTACTTCTATTGAACTATCTGCCTTTAATGGTTGTAGTTCACTTGCTTCTATTACTATTCCCAGCAAAGTACAAAGCATTGGTAGTAATGCTTTTAATGGATGTACGAGTCTCACTTCTGTCACTTCATATATAGAGGAGCCACCGACGCTTCAAGATGGCACCTTCCCCAGCAATTCTAATTCCGAGTTAACTGTTCCATTTGGAAAAAAGGAGACTTACCAGAATATGGCGGAATGGAATAAATTCACGACTATTACAGAAATGGCAACTGATGAAACGCCTGATTTCTTTGTCGTTGACACACAGGAAGGTATTGCCGTTACCTATTCTATCATAGACAAAGTTGCCAAAACTTGTTGTGTGGGATATACAGATGGTACATCAGATAAGACGGCTGTGACAAATGCAAGTAATCTGACAGGTACGTTGACGATCCCAAGTACAGTCACATTCCCAGGCACTACTGATGTTTATACTGTCAAGGAAATCGGACCATATGCCTTCTATTATTGCGACAAACTGACCTCCATTGTCATTCCCGATGGCGTTGAAGACATAGATACACGTGCTTTTTACAGATGTAGAAAACTTGAATCCATTACGCTTCCCCAACAGTTAAGGGCAATTGCTAACGAGGCGTTTATGGAATGTGAAAGCTTCGAATCTATTCTTATCCCTGAGAATGTTATTTCCATAGGGCATGGTATTTTCTCTGGGTGTGCAAAACTCTCCTCTATTACCGTTAGTGGAGGTAATACCATATTCAGTTCGCCTGATAATTCTAACGCCATAATATCTGGGCAGACGCTTATCGCGGGATGTAAGAATACAACAATCCCGACTACAATAACCACGATTGGCGAATACGCTATGAGTAACTTGATTAATGCGACAATTGTTATCCCTGATAACATTATAGAGTTACGAACTATGTGTTTTACTAATCTGACTAATTCGACCGTTACTTTACCAGCAACGCCAGTTACCATCAAAGATTATGCTTTAGCCTATGGACACAACTCAATGATCATCTCAAATTATCAGGATCCCATAGCCATATCAGAAAAAGCATTTTATAATATTGATGCTTGGAAACCGACAATGGTATTGAAAGTGCCATTTGGAACTAAAGCTGCCTATCTAGATGCTACTGGTTGGAATGTGTTTGAAGCGGATAATATTATTGAAGATACAACCATTGATGTTGAAACTGCTGGAACCCTTTCGGAAATCTTGTTAGTAAACGAAGTGGATCCATTCGAAATCACAGAATTGACTTTGACAGGTCAATTGAATGGCACTGACTTCCAACTGATTCGAGCTATGGCAGGTAATGATTACTTAGGTCAGCCGACGGATGGTAAACTAAAGAAACTCGATCTTTCTGGAGCAAATATTGTTGAAGGTGGAGAAAAATACCTTGATACTAACCAAATTACTTCTTCAACAGGAGCATATATCCAAGATATTGGAGAGAATTCTTTCCATTTTGCAACTCAGAATAATGTTCTTGGCTCTTGTTTATTTGCCGGTTGCGACAAGTTGGGAGAGATTGTACTTCCTAACAGTATCACTTCCATTGGTGATTATGTGTTCTGGTATTGTCTAAACCTGCAATCCTTAGAGATTCCAAAGAATGTCTCGACAATTGGACGGAGATTCATTAATGGCCCAAACATTATCAACCATTTTTCTGTTGCAGAAGGCAATCAGAACTTCAGTTCGCCAGAAGATAGTAATGTCTTGCTGCAGGGAACCAAATTAATATTAGGTTTAAATCGTGCGATAATCCCTGTCGGAACGACAATTATCGGTTCGGAGGCCTTTATTAATTGTACTGGCATTAATGACATCGCAGTTCCTGAAGGCGTGACAACAATTGAAGGAGGAGCATTTGCATGGTCTAGCCTGTCAGATATAGATTTGCCCAGTACGCTGACGACTATCGAAAATGATGCTTTTGCTGGTTGCACCGATCTCGAATCATTCACGCTTCCTAAATCAGTTGTATCTTATGGTGATGGATCGGAAGATGGTCTTGGAGCTTTAAAAGACTGTATCTCTCTTAGATCAATTAAAGTTGAAGAAGGGAATACCAAATATGACTCGCGCGATAATTGTAATGCCATCATAGAGACGGCTACAAATACACTTGTTAGTGGATGCAAGAGTACAGTCATTCCTAATACCGTTACCATCATCGGGCATCAAGCGTTCCGTGGAATCAATCTTTCTGATTTTGAAATACCTAATGGCATTACTACTATTGGTGAACGTGCATTCTGGAGCTCCAGTTTGACATCTGTTAAGATTCCGAGTAGTGTGACAAAGATTGGTGAATTAGCTTTTGAAAATTGCAATGTTCTGATTTCTGTATCGGTAGATATTGAGACGCCTCTGGCTATTACGGCAAACACCTTTACCAACAGAGGCGAAGCTACGCTATATGTGCCTGCTGGCTGTAAAGCGGCCTATGAAGCTGCTGACTATTGGAAGGAGTTTAGTTCAATTGAAGAGATGGAGCCGGTTCCGACAATCACGATTACTGCCAAGAGCTATTCGAGGGCATATGGTGAGGCTAATCCTACATTTGAATCTGACATAACAGGAGGTACAGTGACTGGCACACCGTCTATTACCTGTGCAGCAACAGCCACTTCTGGTGTTGGTACTTATGACATTGTGATCACTGCGGGAACTATTACAGACCCCAATGTTCAATATGTGAATGGTACGTTGACTGTTACTAAGGCGCCTCTGAAGATTACGGCTGGCAGCTATACAAAAAAGCAGGGCGAGGAGAATCCTACCTTTACGCTTACCTACGACGGTTTTAAGAACAATGAAACGGCGGCTGTATTCACAACGCAACCCACGATCACTTGTGCTGCAACGAAGGATTCGCCTGTGGGTACTTACGACATTACAGTCAGTGGGGCCGTTGCTGCCAACTATGAGATCAGTTACGTGGCTGGTACATTGACCATTGAGGCTGCGCCTGCACCAGAGCCGACACCGGAGCCGACTCCTGAACCAACTCCTATGCCGGAGCCTAAGGGCACCGTATTTGATTTGGATACCGATGACTCTTCTACGACGGAGGTAAAGATTTCATTCGTCGTAAAGGAAAGCGATAATGCTGGTACACCAACGGTAGCGGTCTCTGATGATAAGGATGCTTCTGGAAGCGTTTCAATCCCAGAGTCGGTGACGCATAATGGTGTGGAATATAAGGTAACAGAGATTAGTGAAGGGGCCTTCCAGAACAATACGAGCCTGACGGAGGTGAAGATACCAGCCAGTATCACATCTATTGGCCCAAATGCCTTTGCAGGCTGTAAAAACCTGCAGGAGATCACCATCAATATCATTGTACCCATCAACATTGCGGTTATCAGTGCCAGAGGTCTGACAAGGACAGAGAGCAGTAATCCTGTGTTTGAGGGTGTGGATATGGATAAATGTATTCTGTATGTGCCTGAGGGCAGTGTGGATGCCTATAAGGCGGCTCCTGTTTGGAAGGACTTTAAGAACATTCTGGTTATAGGTAGCGCTACGGGTATTAAGGGCATAGAGATGGCAGAAGGTGAGACCTTCGATGTGTTTAACCTCAATGGACTGAAAGTGAAGTCACAGGCGACATCGCTCGATGGCTTACCACGAGGCATCTATGTCGTCAAAGGAAAGAAGGTTATGAAGTAACCTGATAACAAAAAATCCCCGCCATCCAGCGGGGATTTTTGTTATTTACTTAGTATAGAACTTCAGACCGATAGAGAGACTCAGGATATCGCCTAGGGACACATCCTGACCCTGGAACAGCGAACGGACATAGAGGTCGCACGTGCCGACTTCATAGAACAGCGAAATGCGGTTATGCATCTTACGCTTGTTCTCAGGGATCTTCAGTGAGATGCGCTGACCGAACGCCACGTTCAGACGGAACTTGGTGGACATGAACTCGTAGTATTTGTCGGGATAGCGACTGGGCTGCGACTTCCAGAACTCATGACCATAGACCGTATTCAGATAGAGGCTCGCCGTAAAAGGCTCAAACTTCCAATGGGTAGCTTCTGGAGCCGAACTGGGGTTCAGATCGATGCGCCAGGGGATATAGTTACCCTTCAGGGTGGTGGTCAGTTTTCCACGAGAGGAGTCGTGACGGGGGATATAACCAAAGAGCAGGTCCAGCTCCCATCTTCTGTTCTTACCGTAGCTCCAACCGACACCCAGCGAGAGGACACCCATATTACCGGCATTCTGAATCACGAAGTGAGTCGGAATCAGTGAGGCCCAGGCTTTCGCCCTGCGGTCCATGATATGCTCATACTTGCTCTCCTGCACCTTAACTACTTTAGCACTGTCAATCGCGTAGGTGCTGTCAGCAGCATCTACATAGGTGCTATCAGCAGCCGACATGTGGATGCCACACATCAGCATCGCTGCACTAATAACGAATCTGTTCCATTTCATAGCCATCTTCTGTAATAGTCATTATACGGTAGTTACGGTGGTTGGCGCAGTCGATGCCATAGAACATCAACCCGTCGCCATAGATATCAGATACGGTGTCGTTATGATCGTGACCATAAACGCAGCACATCAGACCTGGTGCAAAGTCGAGGTAACGGCGGAAGGCCTTGCACACATTATTATTAAACTGGTCGCTGTAGGGGCAGGCATGCATGATAACAACGGTACGGTCGAACTTGTCGAGATCTGTCGTAAACTGCTCTTCCATGTAATCGAAGTTAGGCACGGCAGCCATATAGTCATACTCCGTGGCGTTCGTGTTCAGGCAGATGAATTTCACACGGCCTGCGATGAACGAAAAATCGAAAGCACCATACATCGTCTCATAGGTCTGATCGCCCGTTCCGAGGAAATCGTGGTTACCGATGAGTGCCACAAAGGGATAATCGAGACTCTGCAGAATGTCACGTGACCACTCGAACTCGTCATTCGTGGCGGTATCAGTCAGGTCGCCACAGTGAACCACAAAGTCGATGTCACGACTGTTCAGGTCGGCCACCTGATCTTTTGCATCAGCAAGCCACAAGTGGGTATCGCTGATGAAGGCCACGCGAAGGGTCTTGCTGTCGGCAAATGTCGACTCGATCACCTTCATCTGTCTCGCGTTGATGTCCTTCTCACCATGTACATTCACGTCGTAGGGGTGAATGTCGAATACACTATTACACGATGAGAGCAACAGTACAGCTAAGCACAATAGCGCTTTGACAGCTATACAGCTTCTGAGAATAGTTCTTTTTTGTTTCATTTCAACTTGTGTTAGAATTCGGGGTGCAAAATTAGGAAATAAAATTAGATTTTAACACATTTTTTAAAATAATTGTGTTTTCATGGCTGAAAAATATCTTGAAATATCCAAAATTGGTGGTTGTAGGGGAAATATAGGACATGTAAAAGAAAGAGACCTCTCGACTACGCTCGAGGTGACAAAGGGATGCTCGAGGTGACATACCGTTTGTCATCCCGAGCGCAGTCGAGGGATCTCAAGAAAACTAATCCCCGGCGGATTGGCCGGGGATTAGTTATTATTTAAAAATCTTCTGGGCGAACATGGTGAGATAGATACGCCAGTTGCGCCAGATGTGACCTCCATCGGTCTCTACATACTCGTACTTGTAACCCTTGCTGTCCCAGTAGTTGCGCAGGTCAACGGTGCTCTGATAGAGGAAGTCGGTGTTACCCATTCCCATCCAGTAGAGCTTGGGCTTGCTGGCGAACAGACGGGCACTCTGATCTGCAAACTCGGGATTCTTCTTGATCTGCTCGGCAAACGAATCCTGGTAACCACCGTTGGCTAAGTGCAGACCTGCAGAGAACAGTCCGAAATAGTCGAACTTGTTGGGATAGAGCAGGCTGACATGGAAGGTGTGGCCACCACCCATAGACAGACCGCAGATGGCTCTGTGAGCACGATCCTTCAGGGTGCGGTAGTTGGCATCCACATAGTTCACGATATCCATAAAGCTCTCGGGGATCGTAGCTACAGCAGGATCCTTAGGACCGGTGCCGCCATCGCGGAAACCGGGAGTGTACATACCAAACGACCACTCACCGGGGGCTGCCTGACAGTTGGGGTTACCATTCGGCATCACCACAATCATCGGCTTAGCCTTACCAGTGGCAATCAGGTTGTCGAGGATCTGGGCAGCACGTCCGAGTTCGCTCCAGGCATTCTCGTCGCCACCAGCACCATGAAGCAGATAGAGCACGGGATACTTACCGCCCTTGTCGTAGCCGGCAGGGGTGTAAACGGTCATGCGGCGCTGCATCTTCAGTGTGGGGCTGGGATACCATACCTTAGAGAGGTTGCCGTGGGGCACCTCGTTCACTTTGTACAGGTCACCCTTGTCGCCCTTCTCGTCGCTGACGATGAAGATGTTGGTGAACGATACGATGTCGCGGTTCACGTAGATGTTGGCGGGATCCTTCACACCTGTCAGACCGTCGATGTTGAAGGTGTAGCTGTACATCTCAGGAGCCAGTTTGTCGGTGGTGTAGCTCCACACGCCGTTCGGACCTTCCTTCAGCTGAGCCACGCCTGGGGCGTCGTACTTGCCATAGCCGGGGACATCGATGGGTTGTGTGGGCAGGAAGTCACCAGTCACCTCTACCTTGATGGCTTTGGGGGCGAAGATGTTGAAAGTAACGGTACCGTCGCTGTTGATCACAGGCGACTGCACGTTGGCACTCTGGAAGAGTTTCTCCTGTGCCGAGGCGCCTACACAGCACATCGCTGCCAGCGCCAGAGTGATGATAGTCTTTCTCATACGATTGTTATATCTGAAAATTAATCTTTAATGTTTAATATATTATCTGCGCAGCAGATTCAGTTTCACATTGGGTTTCATCACGTTGTTCACCTTCTTGGTCCAGGCCTTCACCTTAGCGGTGGTCTGAGCCTCTACATCGTTCACCGATGAGCAGATCATGAAGGTATAGACACCAGCGTCGGTCTTCCAGGCAGAAGCCTTCTCATTGAAAGAGGCGAGGTCTTCTGAAGAGACCTTCATGGTGATGGTCTCTTCCTCACCGGGCTGCAACAGACGGGTCTTAGCATAGTTGCGCAACTCCTTCTCAGGCTTGTTCAGCTTCTTGCTGTTGGGGGCAGCCACAAAGAGCTCCACCACATTGCGACCTGCACACTTACCCGTGTTCTTCACCTCTACCTTCACGGTATAGATGCCGTTCTCCTCCTCTACCTCCAAATCATCGTATTCGAAGGTGGTATAGCTCAGGCCATAGCCGAAGGGATAAGCCACGGGCTTGCCGAAGGAGTCGAAGTAACGGTAACCCACGTAAATGTCCTCCTCGTAGTTGGTGTAGTCGATGTTGGCCTGGGGCTGACGGTCCTTGGGGGCCTGATCCTTGTTGTAGCCCCACATGAACATGGCACCCAACGTCTTGTCGTCCACATTGCTGGGGAAGAACTTGTCGGCATAGGCATCACCATATTTGATCTCGAAGGTCATCGGCAGCTTGCCGCTGGGGTTCACCTTGCCACTGAGCACGTCGGCAACAGAGAAGCCACTCTCCTGACCACCCTGCCAGGTGCAGACGAGGGCATCGATCTGATCCTGCCAGGATGCCACATCCATCGGACTGCAGATATCGAGGAGCACCACCACCTGCTTACCTTTTGCATGATAAGCGGCACTCACAGCCTTGATCAGCTGAGCCTCACCCTCCTTCAGGTAGAAGTCGGCCTCGCTGCGGTCGGCAGCCTCACCACTCTTACGACCCAGTGAGATGATAGCCACGTCAGAGCCATCGACGGCAGCAGCCATCTCCTCAGCAGTGAACTGCTTCTCGTCGGCACGAGCCAGGGGCAGCAGTGAGAACGGGGGACGACCATTGGGGAACAGGCGCTTCTCCTCAGCAGCCAGGTGCTGGGTATAGGCCGTCAGTAACGGCTTATACACCTCGTAGCCGGCACAGCGCAGACCCTCAACGAGGGATACGGTATAATGACCTACAGAGGTGCCGCCGAAACCTGAACCACCAGAGATCCAGTCGTAAGAGGTACAGCCGAAGAGAGCCACGCGCTTACCTGTGAGTGGCAGGATGCCACTGTTCTTCAACAGCACGATACCATCGGCACCCACCTCACGAACCGTCTTGGCATGGGCCTTCAGGTCGGGGGCGTTGTTGTACTTATAACCCTTGAAGTTATGGGTTTTAATCACATATTCCAGGATACGCTTCACATTGGCATTGAGCACCTCCATAGGCAGTTTGCCGTTCTGGGCAGCTTCGAGGATGGCCTGATACTGCTTGTCCTGTCCGGGCTGCAGCATATCGTTGCCTGCCATCATCGCAGCAACGGCATCGTCGCCAGCATTCCAGTCAGACACATACATACCCTTCCAACCCCACTCATCGCGTACGATGGTGGTCAGCAACTCACGGTTCTGCACGGCATACGGGCCGTTCAACTTATTATATGAGGTCATGATGGTCCAGGGATCACTCTCCTTCACCATGATCTCAAATGCCTTCAGATAGATCTCACGCAGGGCACGCTGTGACACCTGTGAGATGTTGTTGTTGCGGTTCGTCTCCTGATTGTTGGCTACGAAATGCTTCGGACAAGCGGCAGTACCTTCGCTCTGCACACCCTTCACATAACCGGCGCCGATGGTGCCAGAGAGGTAGGGATCCTCAGAGTAATACTCGTGGTTACGACCGCACAGCGGGTTACGAATCAGGTTCATGGCAGGTGAGAGGATCCAGTCGAGTCCGAACTCGCGTACCTCGTTACCGATGCCCTGACCAATCTTGAAGGCTGCCTCACGATCCCAAGTCGAAGCGAGGGTCGGTGATGCCACAAAGTCGGTGGGATAATAGTCATTGTAATCCCACGCACGGGTTGCGTTCATGCGCAAACCTTGCTGTGAGTCGGCACAATAGGTCTCAGGGATACCGAGACGATCTACAGAGAAGGTACTACCGGCGGTGCCAGGGAATTTGGCATCGTCGTTGAAATGCATACCACGTCCGAGTACCATGTGGCACTTCTCTTCGAGGGTCATGGCGTTTACCACCTCATCCAAGTTGTCAGCACGCAGCTGCTGGGCGGATGAAGAAACGCTGTAGCTGCATAACGCAGCTACAGCAACAACTTTTAAACTTAACTTATGAATTGAAACCATGCTTTATCGGTCTTTTAGATTTTTACCTTTTCAGAAGATTCAGCGGAGCCTGAGGCTTCAGGGCATCGTTGCACTTGGTGACCTGGGCTGTGACAGCACCAGTGAGGGTGGCCTTGATATCCTGAGCAGAGGCACCTACGAGGAACTGGTATTCGCCCTCGGCAACCACCCAAGCAGAGGCAGCCTCATCGAATGAAGCGAGGTCGGCAGTATTCACCTTGAGGGTGATGGTCTCACTCTCACCGGGCTTTAGGTTCATTGTCTTGGCAAAAGCTTTCAACTCCTTCACGGGCTTGTTGGCTGCCTTGCTGTCGGGAGCAGCGGCATAGAGCTCTACCACTTCCTTACCTTCGCGCTCACCTGTGTTGGTGACATTTACAGTAACGGTGACAGCACCATCCCTCACCTCACAGGTAGCATCGCTGTACTCGAAGGTGGTGTAGCTCAGACCAAAACCAAAGGGATAGCTCACAGGAACGTTGAAGCTGTCGAAGTAACGGTAACCAACATAGATATCCTCCTCATAGTTGGTGTAATCCACATTCTTCACATTACCCTTCTTACCCTGGTTCAGCATGTCGATGCGCGGATCCTCGTCGATGGGGAAATTCTTAGATGAGTAGGCATCGGTGAACTTCACGGGCCAGGTCATCGTGAACTTTCCTGAGGGTGACTGTTTGCCACTCAGCACGTCAACGACGCTGTTACCACCTTCCTGACCTGCCTGCCAAGCGCAGAGGATGGCATCGGGCAACTTGTTCCAAGAGGCTGTCTCGATGACACCACCGATGTTCAGCAGTACCACTACCTGCTTGCCAGCCTTATGATAGACGTCGCATACCTGCTCGATGAGCTTGCGCTCAGAGTCGCTCAGGTTGAAGTCGGCTACGTTACGATCGAGGAACTCACCAGAGAGGCGACCGAGGGTGATGACAGCCACATCAGCCTTGCCTGCCTGGGCAGCGAGCTCGTCAGCAGAGAAGAGTTTCTCTGCGGGCAGCGGCTGCGGGAGGAAACGAGCCAGCATAGCGTTCTTCGGATCCTTCTTAGCCTTTGCCTCCAACTCTGCCTCAGCCTTTTTCTTTGCCTCAACGAGATAGGTCTCGTAAGCCGTCTTCAGCTCCTCAGAAACGGTATAGCCACCGTTCTTCATACCATCGAGCAGAGAGACAACATATGCGTGGTTCACATTACCAGAACCTGTACCACCAGCGATGAAATCGTAAGAGGTGATACCATAGAGGGCCACATTCTTCACGTTCTCAGCGAAAGGCAGTGCCTTCTCGTTCTTCATCAGCACCATACCCTCGGCAGCCGACAGACGGGTTACCTCGGCATGAGCCTTCAGATCGGGCTTGTTGGAATACTTATAACCCTGATAACGAGGGCTCTTCTCAACGAGGTTGAGGATGCGTTTCACGTTGCGGTCGAGGTCAGCCTCTGCGAGTTTACCGCTCTTTACGCCAGCCACGATCGAGTCGAACTGCTCTTTCTTACCGGGCTGCAGCATGTCATTACCAGCCCACATCTGCTTGGCACCGTCCTTACCACCGAACCAGTCAGTCATCACGGTTCCCTCGTAACCCCACTCATCACGGAGGATGGTCTCTACGAGATCCTTGCTCTCAGAAGAGTAAGTACCGTTGATATAGTTATAAGAGGTCATCACCGTCCAGGGCTTGCTCTCCTTGATGGCAATCTCAAAGCCCTTCAGATAGATCTCACGGAGGGCACGCTGAGAGATGCGTGCATCGGTATTCATGCGGTTGGTCTCCTGATTGTTGGCAGCGAAGTGCTTGATGCTTGTACCTACGTCGTTCTTCTGAACGCCGGTGATATAGGCAGAAGCGGTCTTACCAGCTACCACGGGATCCTCAGAGTAATACTCGAAGTTACGTCCGCAGAGGGGGTTACGCATGATGTTCAGAGCAGGAGCCAGCAGCACGTCGGCACCATACTCCTTCACCTCTTCACCAATGGCCTGACCTACCTCTTCAACCAGCTGGGTGTTCCAGGTAGAGGCCAGCAGGGTGCCGATGGGGAAGTGGGTGCAATAGTAAGTAGCAGAATCACCCTCACGTGTGGGATCGATACGCAGACCGGCAGGGCCGTCAGCCAGTACGACAGCGGGGATTCCCAGTGAGTCGAGAGGATAAGTGGTGCCAGCAGCACCAGGCACGAGGCTCTGGGTGGCACCAATCACGGCGTTGTCGCCGCTGAAGCCAGCCATACCTACACCAATCACAAAGTGAGCCTTGTCCTCGAGTGAGAGCTTAGACATCACCTCTTCCTGATTGATGGTGTTCTTGGGGGCCTGCTTGTCAGCAGTTGCACAGCTGAATAAAAGAGCAGCTGAAGCAATCAATAAAAAGGCTTTTTTCATATGCTTATTAATTATTTAAATAATAAAGGAGTGAATTCTGAGAGGTAGATGCGCCAGTTGCGCCAGATGTGACCACCCTCGGTCTCGAGGTAAGTATATTTGTGGTTCTTGCCATCGAGATAGGCACGCAGATCGTTGTTGTTCTTATAGAGGAAGTCGGTCTTACCGATACCAATCCAGAAGAGCTTGGGGTTCTTGGCGAAGAGGTTGTCGATCTTGGCATCACGATCTGCATAGATCTCGGGATGTCCGTTGGGATCGGGCTGGTTCTGATCGACAGCTGCAGAGAACAGACCTACATAGTCGAAGGTATCAGGATTGTTGATCGAGATGAAGAGGCTGTGGAAGCCACCCATCGACAGACCGGCGATGGCACGATGTGCCTTGTCCTTCTTCACACGATAAGTCTTCTCGATGAACTTGATGACATCGGGGAAAGCGGTCTCGAAAGAACCCTCCATCGTCTTGGGGAGCATCATCGTGGGCACCTTGAAGCCCTCAGAAGTCTCACCAGGACAAGCCTCCTGAGAGATATTGCCATTGGTCATCACCACGAGCATAGGCTCTGCCTTACCTTGGGCAATAAGGTTGTCGAGGATCTGGGCTGCACGACCCAGCTCGCTCCAGGCGTTCTCATCGCCACCGATGCCATGCAACAGATAGAGCACAGGATACTCCTTGCCACTGGTCTCGTAGCCGGCAGGGGTATAAACCGTCACACGACGGGTGATATCAGCGGTGGGACTCTCGTACCATACCTTGCTGACAGTGCCATGAGGCACCTTGTTTACCTTATAGAGATCGGTGCGGGCATCGCCACCAATCAGCAGCACGCTGAAGAGGTTGTTGATGTCGCGGATGTTATAGACGTTCAGCGGATCGATGATCTTCACACCATCGACAATCATATTATAGGTGTAGAGCTCAGGCTTCAAAGCCTCGGTGGTGAGGCTCCATACACCTTTCTCATCCTTCACGAGGTCGGCCACACCTGGCATATCGTAGGTGTTACCGCCAAACTCCACCTTCTTCGTGGGGAGGAAGTCGCCAGTGATTTGTACTTTCTGAGCCTCAGGGGCAATCAGATTGAAAGTGACGGTGTTGTCGGCATGCACGTCAGGTGAAGCCACCTGCGGGCCCTGTCCCCAGCTCAGGTTCTGCTGAGCCTGTGCTGCTGTGCCCATCAGGCAGAG
>CACZTJ010000049.1 GCA_902784065.1 uncultured Prevotellaceae bacterium
GACGGTGTTGTCGGCATGCACGTCAGGTGAAGCCACCTGCGGGCCCTGTCCCCAGCTCAGGTTCTGCTGAGCCTGTGCTGCTGTGCCCATCAGGCAGAGAGCAGCCATCACTAAAAATCTTGTTGCTTTCATATTGCTTTATAGTTTAATAGGTTGGTGCAAAGATACAAAAATATTCCGAACCTTTGCACCATTACCCATATTTTTTTTACCAACCCGGATTCTGTGTCATGTTAGGATTCAGCTCAAGCTCCTTCAGAGGAATTGGCAGGAGCTCATTCTTATCCTGGAAACCATACTTGTCGTTGTGCCAGTTCCACTGTACATCAGTACCTGTGAAGGCCGGTACATCCTTACCCTGCTGCCCCATGACAGCCTTGGCATCACCCCAGCGCACGAGGTCCTGATAGCGGACACACTCGTTACAGAGCTCCAGGCGCTTCTCCATCTTGATATCATCCATCGTCACAGATGTCAGAGGCTCTTCTTTCGCACGTGCACGTACTAAATTAATATATTGGGTGGCCTTTGATGAGTTGCCCGACTGCAAGTGAGCCTCAGCAGCCATCAGCAGCACCTCTGCATAACGCATCATCTTCAGGTTGATGAACTGTCCACCCTGGAAGTAAGACATATCGGTGATAACATCCGACTTCAGTGACTGGTTCTTCCAGAAGAAGTAACCCTCGTTGCCATAAACAGCAGCACCCGGCAGGACTGACACGCCATAGGCTGTAAGCTGATCGTAGTTCATCATCGTTCTGTTCAGACGGTAACCGTCTTCACCCTCCCACTCCACGAAGGCATCATAGAGCGACTCACGCGGATTGCAGAAACCATAGGTACCGATAGCCAGATCCATGGCTGCCTGTCCACCGTATGTCAGGACGCTGGTACGCCAGCCCTGCATCAGGAAGACCATATCCAACTGGTTCCACAGCTGCTCAGGATCATTACGTTTCTGGAGTTCGAACACTGACTCGCAGTTGTTGTTGGCCAGTGCATGGAACTGTGCATCGTACTCACCCTCGAAGAGAGCGTACTTATTGGAGTTGATCACATTGTCGAGCATAGCAGCAGCCTGGCTGTACTTATCCTGGAAGAGGTAAGCCTTACCCAGCAGAGCCTGTGCAAACTCCTTGGTGGCACGGATGCCAGTCTCAGCATCGTTGGCATCGGTCTTTGAAGGCAGGGTACCGCTGTTGATGGCATCATTGAGGTCCTGCTCTACGAAGGCCCATGTCTCAGCAGGATCACTGTTGCCCTGACGATACTCACTGGGCTCCAGCAAATGATCTACCTTCGGTGCTGTGCCCCAGAGTGACACGAGCTCGAAGTGGGCCCATGCACGGAACACCTTAGCCTCGTTGATGGCACGCTTCATCACGGCAGTCTCACCCTGTGTCTTATCGATAATCAGGTTTGCCTTATAGATGACGCTATAGAGTCCTGAGTAAACGCCCTCGATTGAGCCGTGGTTGGAGTCGAAGCGATATTCGTTCAGCTTCTCCATCTCACCGTTGTCACCACGCTGACCACCACCTGTCCAGACGTCGTCAGAGAGTAGATTCTTCAAGAAGAACCAGTTGAAGTAGTTGCTGCGCATCTCGAGGTAGAGTGATGCGGTAGCCGTATTGATATTCTCGTCGGTAGTATAGTAGGTGTCCATGCTACCCATATTGCCATGCTTCTCGATGTCGAGCTCGCTATTACAGCTGACAGTCATCAGCGACACCAAACCCAGCAATGCGATATATAATCTATTCTTTTTCATATGATGCGATAATCTAAAAACTTTAAACTGTAAACGATCCATTAGAACTCGAGATTGAAGCCCAGTACGACCTTCTTTGAGGTGGGATAAGCACCCTTGTCAACACCCATACCGTTGGTGGCGTTGGTGCTGGCTTCAGGATCGAAGCCGGGATACTTGGAGATGGTGAAGAAGTCGTCGAGTGATACATAGAGACGTGTGTGGCTGATGCCTACTTTCTTGAGCAGGTTGTGAGGCAGGGTGTAACCCAGCTGGATCTGCTTGAACTTGAAGTAGCTGCCATCATAGACCATGGCGCTGGAGTCAACATACTTATCCAGGTCGTTGGCACCTGCACGAGGCTTAGTACCAGTGGTGTTGGTAGGTGTCCAGCGGTCGTCGTACAACACTTCCTTCAGTTTGTTGGAAGTAGCGTAGTCAGGACGGTTGATACAGTTGAAGATCTTATTGCCTGCAGCACCTGTACCGAAGACAGTCAGGTCGAAGCCCTTATAGGCTGCTGTCAGAGTGATACCGAAGGTAACCTTGGGGATAGCGTTACCGATATCGGTCATATCATCATTGTTAACCACGCCGTCACCGTTGATATCCTTGAACATGGGGTCGCCAGTTTCAGGATTGACCTTGTCGAACTCGAAGCCACGGAAGTAATACACGGGATAACCCTTCTCAAAATAGGTGATCGTGTAAGTGTGGAAGGTGCTACCAGCCAGACGGGTGATAGAGGGATCGATATATGTTACCTCATTAGACAGTGTAGAGAGGTTGGCACGGATGCCATAGTTGAAGTCGCCGATATGATCGCGCCAGCCGAAGTCGAACTCGAAACCTTTGTTCTCTACGTTACCGGCATTGATAGGAGAGGTAGAACCACCGATGATCAGTGAAGGTGTGGTGTTCCATACCAGCAGATCCTTGGTCTTCTTGATGAAGTAGTCGATACCGAAGGTCAGGCGTCCACCGAGGAGGATACCATCGAAACCGAAGTTCAGCTGCTCAGAGGTCTCCCACTTCAGGTCTTCGTTACCCATAGAGGTAGGTGCAGCACCTGTAGTATACTGGATGCCAGAGGTGAAAGGATAGAGACCGCTCAGGGCGATATCGGTGCTGTAGCTATAACCGCTCAAGGCAGAGAGGCTACCGTTCTGACCCCAAGAAGCACGGAACTTCAAGCTGTCGAACCAGCTCTTCAATCCACTGAAGAACTTCTCCTCACTAATGGTCCAACCTACTGACACTGCGGGGAAGTAACCCCAACGGGTCTTCTTAGAGAGCTTGGAGAGGTCGGCAGCATCAGCACGGAGTGAAGCCTGGAAGAGGTAACGGCCCAGATAGTCGTAGCCTACACGTCCGAAGTATGAGTATTTTGTGCTGAGGGTAGTCTCACCGGCTACACTCTTAGTAGCAGAAGCATTGGCATAGTTCAGATAGTAGAACAGAGGATCGTTCTTCTTCAGGGCATCCTCGCCGTTGGGCTCCAGACCGCCAGCCACGTAATCATAGTCGTTCTTCTGGAATGAGATACCGACCATGGCGTTTACTGTATGTGCATCGGCAAAGGTCTGCATGTAGTTGGCGAAGTTCTCCCACTGGTAGTAGATCGTGGTAGAAGAAGTGTTGCTCTGACCTACATAGTCACGGCTCTGTACTGCATTGCCGTAGAAAGGCAGTGTGGTGGTAGAGTTGCGGGTACCGCCCAAGCGATAACCGAAGCGTGAGGTAATTGTCACTTTGGGGATCAACGTGAAGTCGCCATAGATAGAACCTGTAACATTGTAACCACTGTTCTTGGTGATATTGTTGTCACGCATAATCATCGGGTGATACTGCTCACCGTTATAGAACTGAGAGATGCCATAGTAGTTGCCGTCCTCATCCTTCAGGAAGGTCTTACCCATAGCCTCGTAAGGCTGGAGGTTCTGAGGCAGTGTCTGACCATAGGTATCAGGTGTCAGCGGATCCATCATCAGCACAGCTGTCAGCAGAGAGCCGTACTCACTGTTGGATGATACCTGACGGATGTCGTATTTCTCAATCTGATTGGTGGTACCAACCTTCAACCAGTCTTTGATTTTGTACTCACCGTTGATTGTAGCAGTATAACGCTTATAGACGTCAGCGTCGCCCTTCACGATACCATTATTATTCAGATAAGAGAGTGCCAGGAAATAGTTTCCGCGCTCGTTACCGCCGGTAAAAGAGAGGTTATGTTTCATCATGTGACCATGGGTAAAGGCGGCATCCGTCCATTTGGTATCGGTCTTGCCATCCCAGTTCGCATTGATATAGTCCTCAGTGAAGAGGTTACCTTCGATCATGTACTGTTTATACTCCTGTGCATTCAGCAAGGTGGGGATGCGGGCCAGAGTCTCGTCGGTCCACTGGAAGTCATAGCTGATCTTACCCTGTCCGGCCTTACCTTTCTTAGTGGTGATGAGCACAACACCATTACCTGCCTCAGCACCATAGATAGCGGCAGAAGCAGCATCCTTCAGGATTTCCATAGAGGCGATGACGCTGGGATCGAGACCGCTGATGTCGCTGGCACTCATACGGACACCATCGACCACGTAGAGGGGCTCGGAACTACTATTAGAGGAATAACCGCGCACACGTACGGTAGGAGAGCTGCCAGGAGCTGATGAAGAGGAGATGACCTGTACACCAGAGGTCTTACCCTGCAGGGCCTGCTGGGCGTTAGCAATGGTACGGTTCTCGATGTCCTCAGGCTTCACCTGAGAGATGGCGCCTGTGACAGAACTCTTCTTCTGTACACCATAACCTACGACCACCACTTCATCCAGCACCTTGTTGTCGGGCTGCATTTTGATAGTCATACCGTCTTTGGCTGCGATTTCCTGTGTCTGGTAACCGATATAGGAGACCGTAAGGGTCTGTCCTGGGTTCACCTTCATCACAAAGTTTCCATCGAAGTCAGTGATCGTTGCATTTGAGGTGTTTGCCTTCTCAACGATCGTTGCACCGATTACGGGCTCGCCGTTCTCGTCAATCACAGAGCCCTTAAGGCTTTGGGCAAATGATGTCAGCGACATGAAGCATGTCATCAACATCGTCAGAATAATGCTCTTTTTCATTTGCAATTGTTTGAGTTAAATGTTAGATGTGAAATAATTGATGTTAGAATTTTCGGCTGCAAAAGTATAAATAAAATAAAAAGGTGGCATTTCATAGCGTTCTTTTGATTTTTCATCGTGTTCAAAAGTGTTTCAGGGCGTTCGAATTTGTTCAAAACTTGTTCTATTCGTTCAAAAGTAAACGCTGACGAATGCACTTTTTACATTTCAAATGACACTTTTTACTTATTTTTTCTTATCTTTGCACCATCATCAAAAACTATAAAGGTATGGCAAAGATATTAGGGCGCAGCATCCTTGGAGTGATCTGTCTGATAGCCGTCGTGCTGACTGGCTGTCAGAAGAAGGAACGGCTGGAGCAGCTTGACAAGGATGAGGAGCATGGTCTAGTGATTGCCCGTGAGTTGTCGAACAGCAGGGTTCAGGCCATCGAGGAGGATGTGACTGGACAGCTCTGGATCGCTACGTTCCGAGGACTGAACCGCTATGACGGACATGCCTATCACCAATATTTCAGTACGGAAGACTCGCTGGGCCTGCCCGACAATAATGTGCAGGCGCTACTCTGTGACAAACGCGGACGATTGTGGGTGGCAACGGTGAACGGCGTGTGCCGCTACACACGACAGGACAGCTTTGAGCACATACCGATGCAGACCAGCAACCAGAATGCCCGTGAGCTGTTGATGGACTCTAAGGGTCGTATCTTTGCCTATAATGGTACGGAGGTGCTCGTGTACGACGAGAAGCAGAATAGCTTCCTGCCATGTATCAACAGGCAGATGATCGGTCAGTCGTGGGGTGACTGCTTTATCGATGGTTCTGACGATATCCTGCTGGTAGGACCAGAGAATCTGCTGATTTACAGTGGTACCGATTTTAAACTTCGCGTGGACATCAAGCATCCCAGTGACAGGGGTTTCTATTATTTCGAGTTGTTGAAGAACGGTCTGTTGCTATCATCGGGTAACGGCATCCTGCTGATCTTCGACACCAAGTCACGCCAGGCGATACCTCTGAGCCCGGAGATGGAGCAGCAGCTGCTGGCACATGGCAGTGTGGTACAGGCAGCCTGTCTCCTGGATAATAACACCATCCTGCTGAGTACATCGAAAAACGGACTCTTCGAGCTGAACCTGCTGGCTCACACACTTTATGGTGAGGGTGACGCCGGATTCACCATCCCCGTACCTGACGCTTTTGTCACCAAGATCTTCCAGGACTCCAGGAAGAATATCTGGTTGGGCACCTACGACAAAGGAATCTTTGCCGACTACTACTATAAGGAAAAGTTCGGTGGCAGTGATGGCTATCTGAACCGTATCATTGAGAACTCCTCCGTCTTTGCCGTGGCAGTGGATCAGCAGGAGAATCTCTGGATCTCAACACTCCTGAAGGGTGTGTTCGTCTATCATACCACCACTCAGAAAGCCGAGCAGATAGCCATTGAAGGCTTGCCCGTCGGTGAAACGAAGAATGCCGTGAACCACATCTTCTGCGATCGCGAAGGACTGTTGTGGCTCTCAACGAACAATATCGTGATGAAATGTCGTTACGACGGGACGAGACTGAACATTCTCGGACAGTGGTACGTGCCGATGGCGATGGACTTTGAACAGACTGACGACGGCACCGTGTGGGCCTCAACGGCATCGACCTATATCTTCGGGTTCCATCCTGGCAACAGCGAGCCTGAGGTGAAGCAAGCCTTCAATGTGGATTACACCTTTATCCCCTCGCTGCTGAAACTCAACGATGGAAAGTTACTGATCTCAGCCTTCTTCCAGAACATCCTGCAAATGGAGTCCAGTACAGGTAAGTTGACACAGTTGGAGATCCCCGATATGCAGAAATGCATCCGCAAGAGTGTGTACATCCCCACCGACATGCATCAGGACAAGAAAGGCGATGTATGGATCGGTACTGTAAGCAACGGCCTGTTGCGCTATGACTCAAAGACCAATGCCATGACCCGCATCGCAGGTCTGTCATGTTCGGATGTGGCTAGTATTGAGGAAGACAGTCAGGAGAACCTCTGGATTAGTACGATGAAAGGTTTGAACCGATGGGATCGTAAGACAGGACGCATCATCTCACTCTACAAGGCCGACGGTATCGGTGGCGACGAGTTTGTGGATCGTTCTTCATGCCAGTTGCCTAACGGCAGTCTGGTGTTTGGCAGTACGGATGGTATCACGATGTTTAACCCCGCGGATATCGACACACTGCGGGCTATCCCCCTGATGTTCAGCGATCTGAAGATCCACAACCTGCTGATACGTCCTTCTGCCGACGGACCAATCAATGCTGTACTCGACAGCTGCGAGGAGGTACGCTTGGACTACAATGAGAACAGTTTCAGCATCTCGTTCACAGCCCTCGACTTCGGGGAATATGAACGCGTACACTATTATCATAAGCTCGACGGCTTTGACAGCGACTGGATCGATGCGGGAAACGATCACTGGGCCAGCTATGCCAATCTGCCTTCAGGTCATTACACCCTGCGGGTGAGGACTACTGGCAGTGCCAGCGATGAGGCCTGCAGCGATGAGCGCACCCTGCGTATCACGATAGCATCGGCTCCTGCCAACTCCTGGTGGGCATGGTGCATCTATCTAGCTCTAGCGGCAGCTCTGGCATATTACCTCTACCGCAATGCACGTCGCGTGGTTCATGCCCGTAGGGCTGCTCGCCGGGCACAGATAGAGAAAGAGCAGGAGAAGCGTCTGAACACTATGAACATGAGCTTCTTTGCCAATATCGCCCATGAGTTCCGCACACCACTGACGATGATTGCCGGTCCTATAGGGCAACTGGTGAGGAGCAGTTCGCTGGATGACGAGGAAAGGAATCTGCTCAGTATTGCCCAGCGCAGCATACAGAGAATGTTCAAGCTGGTGAATCAGCTGATGGACTTCAATAAGTTGGAGAACGACACCCTACGTTTAAGCGTGGAACAAATCGATGTGGTAAAGGCGATCAACGAGATCTGTGACACCTTTGTCTTCAATGCCAGGGAGAAAGGGATCACCATCAACCGCCTCGGTATGGAGGATTCGCTGATGGGATGGACGGATGGCGACAAGCTTGAGAAGATACTATCCAACTTACTCTCAAATGCCCTTAAGTTCACGCCACAAGGTGGACATATCGATGTGTCGCTCGACGTGACCGACCAACAGATGAAGATCTGTGTGGCTGATTCAGGAAAGGGCATTCCAGAGAACCAGCTGGAGAATATCTTCAAGCGCTACTATCAGTTGGATAACCAGACCAAGGCTATCATCAACTGGGGAACAGGTATCGGCCTCTACTATTCACGCCGACTGGCAGAACTGCACCATGGCTCCCTGACAGCCAGCAACAACACTTCCGGCACTGGTGCCGTATTTACGTTTGTCTATCCGATGAATGAAGCGGCCTATACCGAGGCAGAACGACAGGTGATAGCTTCCGACAATGTGGCTGACCTGCGGGTGTTCGACACCTCAGCCATACCACAGCCTGCACAGCCAACAGAGGACACTGAGGACAACCGACCTACCATCCTCATTGTCGATGACGATACGGAGATCATCAACTATATGCGTGTGCTCTTCTCACGCGACTACCGACTCATCACCTGTCTCGATGCCGACACGGCACTGGAGGAAATGCGTGCGGCAGAACCGAACCTCGTACTCAGCGATGTTGCCATGCCTGGCAAGGACGGCTATCAGCTCTGTCAGGAGATCAAGCAGGATATCCAGCTGAGTCACATCCCCGTGATACTCGTCACCGCAAAGATCACGGCAGAAAACCAAGTTGAGGGCCTGAATGTGGGTGCCGATGCCTACGTCACCAAACCCTTCGAGCCTGCTGTCCTCTCTGCACTCATCCAGTCACAGCTAAAGAACCGTGCCCGCATCCGGAAACTGCTGGCGAAGGCTACAACCACCGAAGACGACCAGATGGAGGAGGCACTCTCCAGTCAGGACAAGCACTTCATGGAAGAGCTCTACAAACTCATGGAGGAAGAGCTCTCCAACTCAGAACTCGACGTAACCCGCATCACCAAACTGCTGCTTATCTCCCGTACGAAGCTCTACTATAAGATCAAAGGTCTGACAGGCGAGACACCCTCGAACTTCTTCCGTACCTATAAACTCAATCGTGCCGCCGAACTGCTGAAAAGCGGGGAATACACCGTGTCGGAAATTGCCGATAAGTGCGGTTTCAGTACCCAGAGCCACTTCTCTGTGGTCTTCAAGAAACAGTTTGGTGTCACCCCGACGGAGTATAAGGGTTAAGGGGGTTGTGCAAACGTTTATCCTGTCGTCCCGAAGAAATTAGCCTGATCAGAGAACAACGTAGCAGAAATTTGTTTATCTTTGCACCAAAAGAATAAACTAAAGACATTATGCGACGTATTTTATTTGTAACCGCCATCCTGATGGCAAACGTATTATCATTGAGTGCAGCTAAGAAGAGTGTGGTCAACAGGATCGATCCAACTGACTGGTATGTAGGGATGAAGAATCCTCAGGTGCAGCTGATGGTCTATGGTCAAGGCATCCGCGACGTGGCCAGTGTCACTACCGACTACCCAGGTGTTACCATCGATAGTCTGGTGCGCCTCGATTCCCCGAACTATCTGCTTATCTACCTGAACATCGGTGATGCCCAGCCTGGCACGATGACTTTGAACTTCGACAAGACGAAGGTGGCTTATCAGCTCAAGGCTCGCGAGAAGAAAGGCGAGGAACGGATGGGCTTTACCAATGCCGATGTGCTTTATATGCTCATGCCAGACCGTTTTGCACAGGGTGCCAACCACCCCAAGCAGATCAAAGGCATGCGTACCTATGTGGAGGATCGCTCCAAGCCTTCCCTCCGTCATGGTGGTGACCTCAACGGTATCCGTGAACACCTAGACTACTTCAAGGATCTCGGTGTAACCGCCCTCTGGTTCACCCCCGTACTTGAGAATGACTCTCCTGACTCAGAAAACGGTTTCTCCACCTATCACGGCTATGCCACCACCGATTATTACAAGGTGGATCCCCGCTTTGGCTCTAACGAGGATTACAAGCGACTCTGCGACGAGGCCCATGCTAAGGGACTGAAGATTGTGATGGATATGATCTTCAACCACAGCGGCTTTGAGCACCCCTGGACGATGGATATGCCTTCAAAGGACTGGTTGAACGTGCCTGAGTGGCTGAACGAGAAGGAGAGCGGACGCGACCCGATGACGGGATTCACCACCAACAGTGATGGTTCTGAGCCTGCCAAGAGTGCCTATCTGCAGACCTCTTACAAGCTGACACCTGTCGTGGATCCCTATGCCTCGAAGATTGACCTCAAGGAGACCGTCAAGGGTTGGTTTGTACCCTCTATGCCCGACCTGAACCAGCATAACCCGCACCTCATGCGCTACCTCATCCAGAACAGCATCTGGTGGATTGAGACCGTAGGCATCGACGGCATCCGTATGGATACCTATCCCTATGCCTATGCCGACGCTATGGCCCAGTGGATGAAGGAACTCGACGAGGAATATCCCAACTTCAATACCGTGGGAGAAACCTGGGTGACAGAGCCTGCCTATACCGCCACCTGGCAGAAGGACTCAAAGCTTGCGAAGAGCAACTCTTATCTGAAGACCGTGATGGACTTCAGCTTCTTCGACAAACTGAACCAGGCCAAGAACGAAGAGACCGATCCTTGGTTTGCCGGTCTGAACCGCCTCTACAACTCGTTCGTCTATGACTACCTCTACCCCAACCCATCGAGTGTGATGGCCTTCATCGAGAACCACGACACGGATCGCTTCCTGGGTAATGGTTGTGACACGCTGGCCCTAAAGCAGGCCCTCGCTCTGTTGCTGACTGTCAACCGCATCCCGCAGCTCTACTACGGAACAGAGATCCTGATGAACGGCACGAAGGAGGTAACTGACGGTAATGTACGTCAGGACTTCCCTGGCGGATTCCCAGGCGATGCCCATAACGCCTTTATGAAGGAAGGGCGCACGAAGGCAGAACAGGCCATGTTCCAGTGGACCAGCCGTCTGCTGCACTGGCGCCAGGGTAATGAGGCGATCACGAAGGGCTCGCAGATACAGTTCATCCCCAACAACGGTATCTATGTCATCGCCCGTCAATACAAGGGCAAGACTGTTCTCACCATCCTCAATGGCACCAGTCAGCCCGCCACGATGGAAGTGGAACGTTATGCAGAGGTCATCGGCGCTGCTTCAAAGGTGAAGGATATCCTCACCGGTCGCTACTACGATCTCTCCAAGAATCTGGATCTCAAGCCTCGTCAGAGCCTCATCCTTGATTTCTAACCATTCAGCCCTTGCGGCTTGAAACATTTTCGAAAGTATATGATACATCCGTGTACATATACTTTCGTTTTTTTATTGTACCTTTGCCGACAAATCAAGCTATAAAACAGACTTATGAAAAGAAAAATGATCCGCCAGACAAGTATGGCGCTATGTATGAGCCTCTGTCTCATCGCCCCTCAGACTGCCAAGGCAGCCGACCAGTTCGTGACCTTCCAGCCACAGGCTGAGACATGGCAGTTACAACAACCCACCATCGGCTATGCTGCCAGAGAGCACTCCTGTGTGCAGCTGGCAGCCGCAAACCTGCAGAACGATTTCCAGCAGGTGACAGGTCAGAAACCCGCTCTTAACGAGGCTGCACCAACGATCCTGATTGGAACGGTGGGTGTGAACAAGCAGATCGACGCCTGGGTGAAGCAGGGTCTGCTTCCTAACCTGAAGGGTAAAACGGAGAAATATATCATCAAGACTATCGGTAACCAACTCGTGATTGCCGGTAGTGACAAGCGTGGTACGGTATATGGCATCTACGAGCTGTCGCGCCAGATCGGTGTGTCACCCTGGTACTACTGGGCTGACGTGCCCGTAGAGAAGCATGCCGACCTCTATATCCAGAAAGGCGAATTTACTGACGGCGAGCCTGCCGTACGCTATCGTGGTCTGTTCCTGAACGATGAGGCACCCTGTCTCACCTCTTGGGTGAAGAACACCTTCGGTACAGACTACGGTGATCACAATTTCTATGCCAAGGTGTTTGAGCTCATCCTGCGTCTGAAGGGAAACTACCTGTGGCCCGCCATGTGGGGCTGGGCTTTCTATGCTGACGACCCAGAGAACCTGAAGACCGCCGATGCGATGGGTATCATGATGGGTACCTCTCACCATGAGCCGATGGCACGTAACCACCAGGAGTATGCCAGAGACCGTAAGGGTTGGGGTGCCTGGAACTACTCTACCAACAAAGATAACCTCGACCGTTTCTTCCGTGAGGGTATCGAGCGCATGAAAGGTACTGACGACATCGTCACCATCGGTATGCGTGGCGATGGCGACGAGGCGATGGGTAACAGCACCGACACCAAGCTGTTGGAGAATATCATCGACAACCAGCGCCGCATCATCAAGGAGGTGACCAAGCGTCCGGCTAAGGAGACACCGCAAATCTGGGCACTTTATAAAGAGGTACAGGACTATTACGATGCCGGTCTGCGTGTGCCTGACGACGTGACGGTGCTGCTCTGCGATGACAACTGGGGTAACGTGCGCCGACTGCCGACAGCTGAGGAACAGAAGCGTAAGGGTGGCTGGGGACTCTATTACCACGTGGATTACGTGGGTGCACCTCGTAACACAAAATGGATCAACGTCACCCCGACCCAGAACATGTGGGAACAGTTGCAGCTGGCCTACAACGGAGGTATCCAGAAGCTCTGGATCCTAAATGTTGGTGACCTGAAACCGATGGAATACCCCATCCAACTCTTCATGGACATGGCCTGGAATCCCCAGAAATACAACGCAGACAACCTGCTCTGTCATACCCGTGCCTTCTGTGCCGAGAGCTTTGGTGAAGATCAGGCCTGTGAGGCAGCTTCAATCCTGAACCTCGTCAGCAAATACAATGGTCGCATCACCTCTGAGATGCTCGACGCTAAGACCTATACCACCGACGAGTTTGCCCGTGTGGTAGCAGAGTACCAGGCTCTTGAAGCTCGCGCCCTGCGCCAGTTTATCACGCTGAAACCCGAATATCAGGATGCCTACCGCCAGATCATCCTCTTCCCTGTGCAGGCGATGGGTAACATCTATGAGATGTACTATGCCCAGGCTATGAACCTGAAGCTGGCAGAACAAGGTGATCCTGAAGCCAACTGCTGGGCAGAACGCTGTCGTCAGGCTTTCAAGCGTGACTCAGTGCTGAACCTGCAATATAACAAGGAGATTGCCAGTGGTAAGTGGGACGGTATGATGACTCAGAAACATATCAGCTATACGGAATGGCACGACTGGTTCCCTGCCGACGTATGTCCTGAACTGAAAGAGGTGGTCCACGTCACGGATATATCAGCATGGAGGCTGAGCATACCTACAGCCGCACGGACGCCAGTCAGGCCAAGTGGACGGTGATCCCGTATATGGGCCGTACCCTGAGCGGCATCGCCCTGATGCCTTATACCGTTGGCACCGATGGTGGCAAGCTGACCTATCGCTGGCAGGGAGAGACCCCCGCTACCGTCAAGGTACATGTGGTGACAAAGTCAACCCTCGACTTCCTTGATAAAGGCGGACTCATCTATGAGGTCAGTATCGATGAGGGACAGCCAGTCAGCGTGAACTTCAACAGCAACCTGAACGAGAAGCCCCAGAATATCTATTCGATCTATTACCCCACCATCGCCCGTCGCGTGGTGGAGCAGGTGGTGGAACTGCCTGTCGGCAAGGGTGACAGCCATACACTGACCATCCATCCGCAGGATCCCGGTATCGTGTTCGAGAAGATCGTCATCGACCTAGGAGGCTACCAGCGCCAGTATCTCTTCGGCACCGAGTCGCCAAAGACCTATAAGTAATCAATAATAAGTATCATATAATAACGAACAACAACATGATGAAACAACTGATTATCACTATTCTGATGAGTGTTGTCGCCCTGTCGGCAAACGCTCAGAAACCAGATCCCAATTTCTACATCTTCCTCTGTTTCGGACAGTCTAATATGGAAGGTGCAGCGAAACCTGAAGCACAGGATCTGAAGAGTCCGGGTTCACGATTCCTGTGGATGCCCGCCGTTGACTACCCCGCTACAGAGACGCTACCCGCCCGTAAGATGGGTGAGTGGTATGAGGCCATCCCCCCACTCTGTCGTCCTAACACGGGTCTGACACCTGCCGACTGGTTCGGACGTACCCTTGTGACCTCACTGCCTGAGAACATCAAGATCGGCGTCATCCATGTGGCTATCGGCGGTATCGACATCAAAGGTTTCCTGACCGACAGCATCAAGGATTATATCAAGAAAGCACCGGGCTGGATGCTTCCTATGCTCGAAGCTTACAACAATAATCCTTATGAGCGCCTGGTAACACTCGCCAAGAAGGCACAGAAGGACGGTGTGATCAAAGGTATCCTGATGCACCAGGGTGAAACGAACACCGGCGATCCCAAATGGGCTGGTATGGTGAAGCAGGTTTACGACAACCTCTGCGGCGACCTGAAACTGAAGCCTGAGGAGGTGAACCTCTATGCCGGCAATATTGTGCAGGCTGGTGGCCAGGGCGTCTGCATCGGCTGCAAGAAGCAGATCGACGAGCTGCCGAACACCTTGCATACCGCTCAGGTAATCTCTTCCGACGATTGTTCCAACGGTCCCGACAGGCTCCACTTCGATGCTGCCGGCTATCGTGAACTGGGCTGTCGCTATGGTGAGGCTGTAGCCCGTCATCTGGGCTTTGAGCCCAAACGTCCCTACATCGAGATGCCTAAGAAGATTGAGGTGCCTGCCGATGCCTTCCTCGCCGAGACAACCATCCCCGGCAATGAGTTCCCGAAGGTTGACAAGGAGAATCGTGCCTATTTCTATCTCCAGGCTCCCGAGGCCCGCAAGGTGATCGTGGATATCTGCGGTAAGAAATATGATATGCAGTCTGATGGAAAGGGAGGCTGGATGGCTATGTCTGATCCGCTGGTTCCCGGTTTCCACTATTATTTCATGAACATTGGTGGCGTGAACTTCATCGATCCCGCTACAGAGACCTTCTTCGGCTGCAACCGCGAGTCGGGTGGTATCGAGATACCCGAGGGTGCTGAGGGCGACTACTACCGTCCACAGGCAGGTGTTCCCACTGGTGAGGTGCGCTCGTTCTACTATTATGCAGCATCTACCAAGGAGTGGCGCCATGCTATGGTCTATACCCCTGCGGAGTATGACCTGAAGAGTAATGCCAAGAAGCGCTATCCTGTGCTCTATCTGCAGCATGGTATGGGCGAGGATGAGACAGGCTGGAGCAAACAGGGTCACATGCAGCATATCTTGGACAATGCCATTGCCTCTGGTGAGGCTGTGCCGATGATTGTAGTCATGGAGAGCGGCGACATCAAGGCACCTTTCCGTGGTGGTGACAACCGTCAGGGAATGAGCACTTATGGCAACTCGTTCTATGAGGTGATGATCAACGACCTGATTCCTACCATCGACCAGAAGTTCCGTACACTCACCGACAGAGACCACCGTGCGATGGCCGGCCTGTCATGGGGTGGACACCAGACCTTCGATATCGTGCTGAACAACATGGACAAGTTCTCTTATATGGGAACCTTCAGCGGTGCTATCTTCGGACTTGACCTGCAGACGGCTTATGATGGTGTGTTCACACGTGCAGATGAGTTCAACAAACAGATTCATTACCTCTTCATGATGAGTGGCACCGAAGGTATGGATAAGATGTTCGGTACCAAGAAGATGGTTGACGACCTCAATGCGCTGGGCATCAAGGCCGAGTACTACGAATCAACAGGTACAGACCATGAGTGGCTCACCTGGCGCCGAGGCCTGAAGAAGTTTATTCCGCATCTGTTTAAATAGACATTTTTAGCGAAAAGACAGGCTTTTTTGAAAGATGAAACAAATATGAAAGCAAATGTGACAAATCATCAAACATATTTCTAAAAAAAATCCTATCTTTGCAGCAGAATTTTAAAAATTGTTTTAGTTATATTAGTAGTTAGTAGTTTTTCCTTCTCCGGAGTTAATGAAAGGCGTTTCAGAACTCCGGAGTTTTTTTTGATTTGCAATGTGGAGTTTTTCAAAAATTATTTGTAACTTTGCAACCAATAAATCAACATTCTTATAAAGATGAAGCGCATTTTTGTAACAATCTCTTTTATTGCTTGTGGCATCATCACCATCAAAGCCCAGCAACACAAACTCTGGTACGACAAACCTGCCACCCATTGGCTGGAGGCACTGCCTGTAGGCAACTCTCAGTTGGGCGCCATGATCTATGGAGGCGTAGCAACAGAAGAGATACAGTTAAATGAAGAGACTTTCTGGAGCGGTTCACCCCATCACAACAACAGTCCTGAGGCCAAGGCCCATCTGCAGGAGGTGCGACAGCTGATCTTCCAGGGACGGGAACAAGAGGCACATGCCCTCATCGACCAGTATTTCTTCAAAGGGCCTCACGGCATGCGTTTCCTGCCGCTGGGTAGCCTGAAACTGGCCTTCGACTACGGCACAGCGTCGCAGCAGACCACCAGCTACGAGCGTGAGCTAAGCCTCGGTAATGCCGTCAACACCACCAGCTATCAGTTGGATGGTGTGAACTACCAGCGTTCGGTGTTCGCCTCCCAGGCCGACCCCGTCATCATCGTCCGTCTGCAGGCCGACCAGCCGGAAGCACTGACGTTCAACATCGCCTACGACAGTCAGTTGCCAGTCAGTCGTAGCGTGTCTCAACACCAGCTCTCAGCCACTGTCCAGAATGTGGAACAGGAAGGCATCCCCGGGAAGCTCACAGCCGAATGCCGCATTCTGGCAGAGGCCGACGGAGAGATCGTTGACGGTGCAGAGAGTATGACTATCGTAAAAGCCACCACTGTTACCTTATATATTATAGCAGCTACCAACTATGTGAACTATCAGGATATCAGCGGTGATCCCAAACAGAAGAACGACCAGAAGATGTCGGCTCTGAAAGGAAAGACCTACGCTCAGCTGCTCGATGATCATATCCGTCGTTATCAGGAGCAGTACCAGCGCGTCAGCCTGAATATCTCCAGTTCGTCTGACAATCCCAATAGGAGTCTCCCCACCGACCAGCGGCTGACAGCCTTTGCTGACAGCAACGACCCCGACATGGTATCGCTGATGATGCAATACGGCCGTTATCTGCTCATCTCCTCCTCACAGCCCGGTGGTCAGCCCGCCAATCTGCAAGGCGTGTGGAATGATAAGCTTAACGCCCCCTGGGATTCGAAATACACCATCAACATCAATGCCGAGATGAACTACTGGCCGGCACTCGTAGGTAACCTTGCCGAGACCCAGCAGCCGTTTTTCGACATGATCAAAGACCTGAGTCAGACAGGACAGCTCACAGCCCGTGAGATGTATGGCTGCGACGGCTGGGTAGCCCACCACAATACCGATCTCTGGCGCATTGCCGGTCCTGTGGATGGTACCACCTGGGGCATGTTCCCCACGGGCGGTGCCTGGCTCACCACCCATCTATGGCAGCACTATCTCTTCACAGGCGACAAGGATTTCCTGCGCACCTATTATCCCATCATGGAAGGCGCCGCCAGGTTCCTCTTGCAGTATATGCAGACCTATCCCAAGGATGGTGAAATCAAAACGGCTGCAGGCTGGCTCATGACTGTTCCCACCGTCTCTCCAGAGCACGGACCACAGGGAAAGGGCACCACCGTCACTGCTGGCTCTACGATGGACAACCAGATTGTGTTCGACGTGCTGACCAACACCTTAAATGCCGCCGCGATCCTCGGTCTGCAGACGGATCCCGCCCTGAAGAACGCTCTTGAGAAGCTACCGCCCATGCAGATAGGTCGCTATGGCCAACTGCAGGAGTGGCTCATCGATGCCGACGACCCGAAGGACGAGCACCGCCATATCTCCCATCTCTACGGCCTCTATCCCTCAAACCAGATCTCGCCATACACCCATCCCGACCTGTTTACCGCTGCCTCAAACACCCTCATACAGCGTGGTGACATGGCTACAGGCTGGAGTCTCGGATGGAAGACCAACTTCTGGGCACGTATGCTCGACGGCAACCACGCCTACCAGATCATCAAGAACATGCTGACACTCATTCCCGACTCGATCGAATGGGGACCGCGCGGCGGCACCTACCCCAACCTCTTCGATGCCCATCCGCCTTTCCAGATCGATGGTAACTTCGGTTGTGCTGCAGGTGTCTGCGAGATGCTCGTGCAGAGTCATGACGGTGCCGTGCATCTGTTGCCCGCCTTGCCCGATGCCTGGATCAGCGGTGAGGTGAAAGGACTTCGTGCCCGTGGTGGTTTCATCGTGTCCATCAACTGGCAGGATGGTACCCTGCAGAACGCCACCATCCAGTCAACCATCGGTGGCACCCTGCGCCTGCGTTCCTATGTGCCGCTCAAGGGTAAAGGGTTGAAACCAGCCAAGGGCGACTGCCCCAATCCACTGTTCTCACCTGCCCTCATTCGTGAGCCCTTACACTCGTCAGAGCTAAAAGATTTCAAATTGCTGCCCATCAGGAAAATCTACGAATACGACATCGATACAGTGGCCGGTGAGACCTATTTTGTAGCAAAATAGGCCTTGAGACACCCAAATGAGACAAAAACAAAAGTTTGTGAGACATACATATAAGTGTATATCTCACAATTTTTTGTATCTTTGCGGCAGAAACCAATTATTAATAGATATGCTAACTCAATTATTCAAACGTCATCATTACCTGTTATCAACCTTATTCATTTTCATCTGTGTCGACCAACCTGTGTCGGCACAGACTTTTAAGTATCAAAACCCCAATTTGAGTGCAAAGGAGCGTGCCATCGACCTGTGCAGCCGCCTCACACTTGAAGAGAAAGCCCAGCTGATGCTCGACGAGAGTCCTGCTATCCCGCGCCTGGGTATCAAGAAGTTTTTCTGGTGGAGCGAGGCTCTTCACGGTGCTGCCAACATGGGCAATGTCACCAACTTCCCCGAACCTGTAGGTATGGCTGCATCGTTCAACCCCGCCTTATTATATAAGGTGTTCGACATCGCCAGCACAGAGTTCCGCGCCCAGTACAACCACCGTATGTACGACCTGAAGGGTGAGGACATGAAGATGCGCAGTCTCTCCGTATGGACACCGAATGTGAACATCTTCCGTGACCCCCGATGGGGACGAGGTCAGGAGACCTACGGTGAGGATCCTTACCTGACAAGTGTCATGGGCGTGCAGGTGGTCAAAGGTCTGCAGGGACCTGAGGAGTCGAAATACCGTAAGCTCTGGGCGTGTGCCAAGCACTATGCCGTGCACAGCGGTCCGGAGTACACCCGTCACACCGCTAACCTGACGAATGTGCCTGTACGCGACTTCTGGGAGACCTACATGCCCGCCTTCAAGACCCTCGTACAGGATGCAAAGGTACGTGAGGTGATGTGCGCCTACCAGCGTCTCGACGATGACCCCTGCTGCGGATCAAACCGTCTGCTCCAGCAGATCCTGCGTGACGAGTGGGGATTCCAGTACCTCGTTGTCAGCGACTGCGGTGCCGTGAGCGATTTCTACACCTCGCATAAGAGCAGTTCTTCACCCATCACTGCCTCAGCAAAGGCCACG
>CACZTJ010000050.1 GCA_902784065.1 uncultured Prevotellaceae bacterium
TTCTTCCAATTGGCATAGCTGATATTAGTACCTGTTCTCGGAATCCATTGTGCGTAAACTGCCGTCTCAACAATATCTCCCATTTCCTCATCTGAGTCCTTTATTGGCTGGAACAACGCACAACGAAGTGATGGGTTTGTAAGATATATCTTGAAACTAGCTTCTCGCTGATATCGCTTTGCGGTATCGTCTGTTCTGTGAATCACCTTAATTAGGAAGGCGGCCTCTAGGTATTCTATATACTTTCTCAAAAGATCTTTTCGAACACCCGATTCTTTTGATAAACCTTGGTATGAGAATTGTTTCCCAGAATGATAGGCAATCATTGTGAAAAGTGAATTCAACTCCTGTACATCAGATATTCCGTAGATGCTGGGCAAGTCACGTAAAAGTACCTTATCTATAATATCATGTCTTATGAATTGCCCAGGATCCTCTCTAATAGTTTCGGAAAAAACCACTTCCGGGTATCCGCCATAGTTAATGTAATCAATGAAATACTCATTAAATCGCTCAATATCTACTGCACCTTTATATGGAATATCGTGATCGTGCCAGAAAATGGTTGTATCCTTTACGATATTTTGGAACTGACGAATGTGGATATATTCATAAAAGGTCAGTGGTGGGAGACTGAAGTCAGTAAATCGTCCTGCTCCACTCTCATTACTTTTCTTTTTCAATACAGCTGCAGCTGAACCCGATGCAACAAACTTCACATTACGATATGTATCTACGAGTGATTTCAAGTTCACTTCCCAATCTTTCAAGTATTGAATCTCATCAAAAAGTACATAATATGTTGAATTGTCTGTTTCTTGCTTTCCTAATGCCCGTTTTGCTAAATTGAAAAGCTGTTCTAAATAGATCTTGTTATAAATGGGAGTCTCTACAGATATGTATATTATATTTTGAGCTGAAATGCCTTCATCTATAAGACGTTGCACAGTATGAAATTATTTCTATTTTTTTTGCAAAGATACAAACTTTATGCTAACTAAACAAATTTTTTCATGCTTAAAATGCAATAAACGTGCAAAATAGAAATTATAATTGTACCTTAATAAACATAATATCGCATGTTTTAAGTCTTAATAAACATTTCTTAAATTGTTAGAAATCAGTGATTTATGTTTAATTTTCAAATTAAGCAATTTTTTATATGCTTAATCTGCAAGCGTTGATGTAGGTGACAAGGGGGCCGAGGCCCTACGTATTAGGAATGTCCACCACACCTACCCAACGCCCCTTTTTAGGTATGAAAAATGGTTAAAAGATTGTAGGGTTACAACCATTTACAAATTTTTTCGTATATTTGCGCTGAAAAATATGATTAATCAAAAACATAATGAGTATGGGAAAGTTTGAATTGATGACATTGCCGTATGCTGTGGATGCATTGGAGCCGGTGATTAGTAAAGAGACGGTTGGTTTCCATCACGGGAAGCATCTGGCCGGGTATGTGAATAACCTCCACGAGCTGCTGTCTGGCAGTGGATTTGAGGATGCGACATTGGAGGAAATCGTATGCAAGGCCTCTGGTGGCATGCTGAATAATGCTGGGCAGATCCTGAACCACAATCTGTACTTTGAGCAATTTTGTGCGCCTCAGGCTGATAATGCGCCTTCGGGAAAGCTTGCCGAGGCGATCGTGCGCGATTTCGGGTCGTTCGAGGCATTCAAGGAGGCGTTCCAGAAGAAGGGCGCGACGCTGTTTGGGAGTGGCTGGGTATGGCTGTCGGCAGATCAGGATGGCAAACTGGTGATTACGCAGGAGGCGAATGCGGCGAACCCCATTCAAAAGGGCCTCAAACCGCTGCTGACCTTCGATGTGTGGGAGCATGCCTACTACCTGGATTATCAGAACCGTCGTCCCGACCACCTCGCCGCCCTCTGGCAGATCATCGATTGGCAGGTCATTGCGGGGAGAATGTAATTATTTGCCCCATACAGGGGCGGTTTATGTACGTCCGTATTCACACAGGGGCTTGCCCCTGTGCTAGGGTATACAGCCCTTACAGGGCATTGATAGACCCTGAAAGGGTCAAATAACCTAGCATAGGGCCTCGGCCCTATGTTGGTGGGGACACCCCCATCCCCAAACCCCTGTAGGGGGTATATAATCCAGCATAGGGGCTCGCCCCTATGTACAATGGTTGCCCACCATCCCCGCACCCCTGTAGGGGGTATATAACATAGGGCCTCGCCGGACCCCAACGGGGTTGAATAACCCAGCGTAGGGTCTTGGCCCTATGCAACGGAATAATGATAGCAATTGCCCCTGTCGGGGGCGCATAACAATAATCATATGTCTCAATCATTATCTAAAATCTACGTACATCTGGTGTTCTCGACCAAGGGGCGCACAGACACCATACCCAAACAACATCTGGCGGAGGTACACGCCTATGTGGCGGAGATATTCAACAACCACGGATGTCCGGCCATTCAGGTGGGTGGCACAGCGAATCACATCCACATCCTCTTCCTCCTGGGCAAAACCACGGATTTGTCGGAGATCGTGCGGACGGTAAAATCGAGCACGTCGCGATGGATTAACGAGAAGAACGGTAGTCTGTACCATCATTTTTTCTGGCAGGACGGTTATGGCGCATTCAGCGTGAGCAACAGTCATGTGGATGCGGTGGTGGCGTATATCAAGGGGCAGGAGGAGCACCACAAGAAGGTGTCGTTCCAGGACGAGTTCCGCAAGATATGCCAGTTGTACGATGTCCATATAGACGAACGTTACGCGTGGGATTAGACCCCGACGGGGTTTAGTTATGAGCCCCTGACAGGGGCGGTTTATTCGTACCGTATTAACACACAGGGGCAAGCCCCTGTGCTATGTTATTATGCCCCTGCAGGGCATGATATATCAATCCGTATTTATTCATAGGGGTGAACCCCTACGCTAATATATTTTGCCCCTTCAGGGCATGGATAGACCCCAACGGGGTCGAATAACCTAGCGTAGGGGCTCAGCCCTACGTGCAATGGGGGATTAACCACCCCACAACCCCTGTAAGGGGTATATAACCTAGGATAGGGCCTTGGCCCTATACAATGGATTGTCCACCACTAACCCAATGCCCCTGTACAAGGTTGGATCAATATATGTAGTACAGTAGTAGTTTCAAACCTACCTTGATAATCAACTATTTTCGAGCTATTTTGCTACCTAGAAGGCTGACGGCGTATAAAAAAGTATAAAAAACAAAGAAAAAGCTTGCTTGTGTGGCTAAAAATAGTTACCTTTGCGGCGATGAATAAAAAAGATAAGCTTATAAAACGATTCAAAACTCAGCCTCGCGATTTTACCTTCGACGAGGTCCTGACTTTATTTCAAGGCTGCGGATTTGAACTTGAAAACAAGGGATCGACATCAGGTTCACGCGTCAAGTTCTACAATCCAAAGGACGAGAACTCATTCATCATGCACAAGCCCCATCCAAGCAATATCATTAAGGGGTACATGATGCGTGATATATTAAATTTTCTGTTGACAAATAATTATATAAAATAGGAGGGAGTTATGGGATATTTGAAGTACAAAGGTTATACTGGTAGTGTTGAGTATAGCGAGGAAGATAAATGCTTGTTTGGAAAAGTACAGGGAATGGCAAAAGATTGTATTACCTACGAGGGCTCTACCGTAGAAGAATTGACTGAGGACTTTGAAGGTGCTATTGATGATTATCTGGCATTATGCGAAGAAAAAGGCATTGAGCCACGTAAGCCTTATTCAGGGGTACTAAATGTGAGACTTACACCTGAGATTCATAGTGGAGCCGCTATGGCAGCCCAAAAAGCAGGCATAACCATCAATGCTTTTATTAAGAATGCTGTTGCCCGAGCATTAGGACTGGTGTTATAGACTATTAGGAGAGCCACCTGCGTAACTCTCCGAAACCCTATTTCGTAATCTGTTTGGGGTTCGAGCCCATGACCCCAAAATAAAAAGGTACCGCTAACAAAGTTGCAGCACTCGGTTAGCAGTTATTTGTTTTTCAATTAGTGAATTCCATTTATTGTTGGTTGATCTTCGCCTTGTAATGCTCTTCGAGCTTGACAATCCATTCTTCAAGTGGTGGTGAAGCAGGTAAGCATCCAAACGAGTTGTTTAAGTATGCGTTAAGAATACTGAGATTCTTATGATATTTGCGCAAATCAATAGATTGACATGATGTAACACCTGTTTGTCTGTCCTTATCGAAGAATCTAACAGTATCTCTTCTGAATCCTTTCATTTCCATTATTGACAACTGCTGAGATGACATAATGAACTGAATGTTTGATGATACGGCTAAGAAGAACTGGATAATTCTGCCAAATGTTTCTCTATGTATGCCAACGGCGCAATCGTCGATAATGATGGGTGCCTTCCGCCGGCTGGCATCGTACAAAATGATGATAAGCTTTATCATATTGATGGTACCCTCTGACTCTTCGTCCTCAGAAAGCCATCCTCTTCCTTCTGGCAAATCGGCGGGATGCGCAAATTCTACCTTGCTAATTGTGCGCTCTGCATATTCCTCGTTGAAGACGTCTTCGCCTAATGCCATTTTTAAAATGTTCTTCTCTCTCTCTCCAATCTTAATTTTGAACTTCTTGATTTTGTAGTCTATGATGTTGGAGCCAAGATCATTGAGCAGGTCGAGAAGAATCTCTTTAAGAAGGTCTTTATCTTTCCTCTCGTCAAGCATGGTTGCAAGGTCAAGGTCTTCTAAGTTGTCGAAAATGCCAATGTGGCTAAAATAAGTATAGACATTCTTTAGATCTTCCGATTCAATGTTTTTTTCGTCATAAACGGATATAACAGAAGTGTTCTTAATGACGCTTTCGTTAATCACACTTTGAGAAGATAGGGAAATATTCTTAGATGGGTAGTTGATGGTAACAATATCTTTTTCTTTATCAAAGTTTCGCTCGAAAATTCTAACTGGTTTCTTTGACCCATCCTGACGCTCCAAATATTCGTTGAGGATGGTATTATCATTATACTCAACTTCGTATGTATATCTTATCTTGTTGATATGAAAAACAACCTTAATATCAGATGGCTGATTGATGGTTGCTGATGACAATTTGAAAAATGTATCTCTTAATCTATACTCTTTGGCGGTCTTGCTGGTCCTTTTCATGCAAATAATATTTGTTATCATGGCAATAGCATGAAGAAAGTTGGATTTACCAGTTGCATTGTTACCAAAAAGGAATTGCGCCTTTAATATTTTCTTCTTGTTCATTTCTTCAAACCACTTCATGAAGCTATATTCCTTCTTTGGCTTCTCCATTGAAGCAGTAAAGTCGAACTTCTCCTCATCCCTAAAGGAGAGAAAATTGCGCAATGTTATTTGCTCTATCATTTCTAGGCGTTTATTTGAAATTCTGCGCAAAATTAATAATAAAAACGCAAAATCATGATTGTTCTGCGTAAAAATCTACCATAATTTATAAATTTTTATAATTAAACTAGTATTTATATATAAATATTAATAATGTATTATTATATATAGTCTTTTATCTAGAATTATGATTTTATATAATAACTCGTGTTAAAAAGGGAAGAAAATGTAGTTGTTAAGAATAATTAACTATCAAAACTGTAACTATTCGGAAAAATAGGCTACCTTTGCAGGCGATAATTTGAATAATCATAAGTAATATTTAAAGTATTGAGGATTATGACAACAAGCCAGTCGTTTAGCAAATTCCTTGAAAATATCAAGGTCGACAATTCTGATAAGATCAGTGATCGTTACCATGAGATAACAAAGAAGTTGAACAAGACCTTCCGAGACACAGACTCTGAGGTTGATAACTGTCTTCGGGTAGGATCGTACGGCAGATATACTGGTATCAAGGGTATCTCTGATTTGGACATGCTTTACATTATGCCCAGTAGCAAGTGGAACGAGTATAAAAATGATCCTGACAAGTTGCTGAAAGATGTGAAGGCCGCATTGAAAGAACGTTATCCTAATACAAAAATCAAGGATGATCGATTAGTAGTGGACGTATTCTTTACGGACTTTAAATTTGAGGTACAACCTGTTTTTGAGGAACAGGATGGCGACGAGACTAACTACAAGTTTCCTGATGTCAAGTACAATTCCTATAGAATTACCAAACCTAAACAGGAGCAAGCAGAGATGACTTCATTTCGCCAGGAGCATGGTGATACGCACAGACTATTGTGTAAGATGATGAGAGCTTGGAAAAATAACGTAGGATTAGCTATGTGTGGATTACTCATAGACACCCTTACGCACAGATTCCTATCAGAACACTCAGAGTATGACCATGCAGGGACATCGGTGTTTGATGAACTCTGTCGTGATTTCTTTGACTATCTGAAAGACGAACCAAAGAAAGACCACTATCAGGCACTTGGCAGTGGACAGGACATTAAAGTGAAGAAACAGTTTCAGACCAAAGCCAAAAAGGCATATAATAAGGCTGTAGAGGCCATAGACGAAACTGACGAGGCAAAGCGTAATGACTTGTGGCGTGAGATTTTTGGTAGACAGTTCCCGAAGGCGACCTGTGCTGTTACTGAAAGTAGAGAGTTCTCTTCTTCTGCCGGTTATACAGATCCTGAGCAGTTTATTGAAGACTTGTATCCAGTGGATATCAGGTATAATGTAACATTGGATTGTGAAGTAAAGCGAAACGGGTTCAGGGAAGCCTTGTTGAGTAAGTTACTAGCTTCTGGTCAGAGGGTGTCAAGGGTTCGCAGCCTTGATTTCTTTATTGTGACGACAGATGTTGTTCAGCCATTCGAGGTGAAATGGAAGGTAAGGAATGTTGGTGACGAAGCCAAGCGTCGCAACTGTCTGCGAGGTGAGATTATCAATTCAAACCGAAATGGCGGATTGGCTAGACATGAGAGTTCTGACTTCTGTGGGCCACATTACGTGGAGTGCTACATTCTAAAGGATGGTATTGTCGTGGCCCGTGATAGAATAAGTGTACCAATTGAATAGTATTAATTATGAAGAAGGATTTATTAAAAAAGATTGCGGCAAAAGGCTATACCATTAGCTACGCTGCTAATCTAAACTTTGCGACCTATGACATTGTGAAGAAAACTCCTGGTAGAATTGCATTTCTAACAATCGTTGCAGGTATATTAGGATTAGGTTGGGCAGAGTTGACTGCTAGATGGGTATCGGTTGCTGTGCTAATCTTTGGCGTAGCTAACATTTATATCAGAAAATTCACCACTGATATAGATAGCTACAAAAAACGTGGGGTTAGTAATACTGATCAGTGGAATAAACTGAACAATCTGTACCTAAGAGTAAAGGTGATGGATGAGAATGCAGATTTTAGTCAGGTACTTACTGAGTATGAGGCTATTGAGAAGGAATTTAATGATGGCTCTGAGCCTGATCAAATAATCTTCTCCAACTGGTATGCTCATTTCAAGTTGTTCTGTGAGAAGGATGTAAGCTGGATGGACGAGCAGTTGCACTTTGGACTGTGGCGTGATAAGATACCTGAGACGGCAAAGGTATTTATCTATATGACCATATTTGCTGTTGCGGTTTATTATTGTGTGGCAGTGCCAGAACTAAGAGATTTCTTTAAGTCGATATTGTTTATTAGTTAAGTAGTAATTATGGAAATAAAGTATGCAGTTAGGACTATTAGTCCGTCACCCCATAACGGACCATGTTATTTGCAAGAGTCTGACTATGGGCTACAGTTTACGTTTAGGGCATCTGGGCCTCATGAGATTCATTACTTCAGTAGTAAGGAGGAAGCACTGAGGTATATGGAGAAGAACTTTAAATACAAATACTTTGAGGTAGTGGAAACCTATATCGTTTTGTGACTAATTTATGAGAGGGAATTGGCACCATTATTAGTGCAGGTTCTCTCTTCATAGACGTAAGAATTCTTAAAAAGTATCTTAAGTGAGAGGTAAGATTGGAATTTAATTAGTATATTTGTTGCGCAAAGGCCGCGATATTATCGCAGCTTACGTGACAAAAGTGTTATTGAAATGATACAAAGTATATCTTGTAAAGGTTATAGAGGTTTTGCGACCAAGCAGTCGCTAAAACTGGCGATGCCCAATGGGAAACCTGGTAGTGGTTTGACAGTTCTCGTAGGTCCAAATGGTGGTGGTAAGTCAACTTTGGTTGAGTGTTTCAATAAGATCTCGTTAGCAAATAGAAATGCTTCTTTTTCAAAAGGAAAGCGAAATCTGAGGGCTGGTGACATGGTTGAGATAGAACTCGCCACAGATGAAGGACATGGGACACTGAGAACAAGTAAAGGCGGTAGTGAAACACAATGGGCGGGACCTCCGCCACCACCAATTTATTATTTGCCGTCTAGGAGATTCTTTAATCCGTATTTCACAATGAACCAGTGGAGCAGACAAACATATTTAAAAAATCCACCCATTTTTCAGACACGAACAAATCCGTTAGATTCATGTACTTATAGGCTGATAGATCTGAACAAAGGAGACTCTACTCAATTTGACTTAATGCTAGGCCGAATTTTAGGGAAACCTCTCCAATGGACAATAGACCAGGAGGATAATGGACAATATTTCGTGAAAATTACTAAGCAACATGGTCTTCATCATAATTCGGATGGTATGGGTGAAGGCGTGGTAAGCCTGATGTTTATTGTGGATGCTTTGTGTGGTACAAGTAATGAACTACTAGTTATAGACGAACCAGAGTTAAGTTTACACCCGCAATTACAGCGACGGCTACTAGATGAAATACTTGTGAAGACTAAGGATTCGCAGTTAATAATATCCACACATAGTCCAAATATGTTGTCGCTGGAGTCTATCGTGAATGGAGGCATGGTAGCTAGGGTGTTTGAATCGGATAACGGTACAAACATCTGTATGATTGATGATGAATCGCGCAGCTTTATCAGTTCTACGATTCATAATTTAAATAATCCACATATTTTTGGTACAGATGCGCGAGCTTGCTTCTTTACAGAAGATGGTCTGATTATAACGGAAGGCCAGGAGGATGTGGTGTTGTATCCAGTTATTATGAATAAACTTGGACTGTCTTGTTCAATTCCTTTCTTTGGCTTTGGTGCTGGAGGGGCTTCGGGTATTAGTAGTATTGCACATTTGTTACAATTGTTAGGTTTTAAACGGGTTGGTGCTATTTTTGATGGCGACAAAAAAGAGGACTATGAAAAGTTCTGTGCGGCATTTTCAGAATGTGGGTATAAGGCTTGGATAATACCGGCAGAAGATATTCGAGACAAGGAGCGTTATGAGGCACCCGCTAAGACTGGTTTACTGGAGAAAGACAGGAAGACTGTAAAACCAGAGTATGATGGCTATCTTAATGCGATGTTTAAAGAGATGGAGGATTATTTGAATGATGACACAAGATGAACGTTGGATGGCGAGATACAATGAGGTGAAAGCTTTTATTGAAGAGAATCATCGTAATCCGTCAAAGCACCGCATTGAGGAGCATGATATGCTGAACTGGTTGAAGGCTAATAGGAAGGTGATGAATGCGGGGAAGCTTAAGCCTGAGAGGATGGAGAAGTTTAAGGAACTGCAGGAATTGATGGAAGAGTGTAAGAGGGTGAATCAGTGGAAATAGAATAAGGAAAGTCAGCCGAAGGGCTGGCTTTTCTTGGATATTATAGACATGGAAATGTTAAAAATGAGCATCTGTAACAAAAAAGTTGCAGAAATATTTGGTAGATTGCAACAAATGTGTTACCTTTGCATCGTCCAATAAGGACAAAGAGATCTTTTAAACTATGAAACAACGTCAATTGACAAAGCGTCTGAAGGCTGCGGGATGCAGCTTAGTAAGACACGGTGGCGAGCACGACATCTGGTATAGTCCGATAACGGGCTTACAAAGAGCAGTCTCCCGTCACGGATCCAAGGAGGTCCCTCCGGGACTTCTGAAATCTCTTGAAAAGGATCTGCTCGGGCTTTAAGCCCGGGCAACCTTTAGACGGAGAGGGTTTTCAATTCACTGTTGATTAGTGCGAGAGGTCTCTTTTTGATGAGCAAAATGGTGGTTAATCAATATGAAAGTTTTAGTAATTGTGGAAAGAGGCAAAGGCAAGGGCAATTTCTCTTGTTTTGCGCCTGAGACAATCAACAACTGCGGGCTGGTCGGTTATGGCTCTACGGCCCGTGAAGCAATGGCTGATATCGAGGTCAGTCTAAAAGAGTATAAGGAGATGGCCTGTGAGAAGGGGGAGTCTTTTCCTGATGTAGAATTCGATTTCCGTTTCGACACAGGCGCGTTCTTTGATTACTATCCTATCGACATTACGGCTTTTGCCAAGTACATAGGCATGAACGCCTCTGTGCTGCGCCAGTATGTTACAGCCATTCGTCAGCCGAAGAAAGAACAGATTTTGAAGATTCGAGAAGGAATCGATAAATTATCAAGAGACTTGGGCACCAATCTGATGATCGATCAGCCCGCCGTGTCTTATGTCAAATGATATTTTCATAGTAAATTTAGATCTCTTTAAAATGCCCTGATGCGTGAGCACCGGGGCATTTTTTATTTGTATTAGTTTTCAAAGGGGCAAGCCCCTGTGCTAGGTTATATTGCCCCTACGGGCATGGATAGACATCAGACGGTACGGATGATACCGGTTTACGGGTGGGTGGGAAGCGGAGGTCGATGGATGAGGACGAAGGTCTGGCATCGATAGGACGCAGGTCTTAGCCATCGGACGGAGCGGGGGCAGAAGAGATTTCTTGGACTAGCCAAGCGGCAGAGCCGAGCGCTCCACGTTGGTCGAGATGACAGGGGCCCTTCGACAAGTCCTTCGACAAGCTCAGGAACCTGCTCAGGGACCGCCCTTCCAATAACAGCAGTTGTAACTTGATTAGGAGTTGCAGTTGCTGCTTTTGTATTATGGCGGAGAATTCTGTTAAAAGTGGTTAATTGTTGTATCGGGATATTAAATGTTTAGTCGCGAATTGGCCAAATGCATCGTACACGCTGCATGGGTTTATTTTATTTTTTGTATCTTCGTTGGCGATTTGGGGGCAACCCCTATTTATTAACAACATCAAAATATTAAACCAAACAACAATGATTAAAGAAAATCAAATTGAATCGCTGATGGCCGAGTTCATCCTCGGCGTAGTCAAGAACCCTGAAAACGAGACCACTGTCAAAGTCTTCTGCGAAGAGAACCACATTAACAGAGACATGGTCACGAAAAAGAAGTTTTTCAGGATGAGAAATACCACTTTATTCCGAATCATGATGGGCATCGCGCATCTTTCATCTTTGGAAGAGTACCTAACCCTATGTCTGCGCTTTGCGATCATCACGTATTGTGTGGCCCATTTGGATGACGGCTCACCCGAAGCTATCATGAAAGCCCACTCTGGCTCTCCCATCGGAAGAAACACCAACACCCCCAAAAACTAACCCCTTAAATTAATAGAAGAAAATGGAAAAAACTAAATTGGAGCGTCAAATCTCTGAGATCTCAATTGCTTTCGCAAAGACCTTGGCGATGATTTCCCAAGGGATGGATCACCAGAAATGGGATCAGTTCTGGGACAGTCTCGGGGCGTACATCTACGAAGAAGAGGATGAATGATTGCCAATAGGCAATCGCTTCTAATGTCATCTCGACTAAGTGCGCTCGACCTCTGGTCGCTTGCTACCGAAGGGACGCAAGAAACGCATGGAGAGATCCCTCGACCTTGCTCGGGATGACAATATTGAGACCTCTCGACTACGCTCGAGGTGACAATTATGAAACATGAAGCCTGAAATATGGAAATCAATTCAAATGCCCTAAAGTTGCTGGAGGGTGAATTATCCTTGGCGGGGTTCTCGGCTGAGGACGAGCAGCGGCTGAAGGAGCTGGAAGCGTTTAGGATTACGCCACAGAAGGAACTCCCGCCCGTGGAGTTCCTATTCCGGCTCCATGGTCGACCGTGCTTTGCTCGCGGTGAGCTGACAGGACTCTCAGGCAAGGCTAAGAGCGGTAAAACATTCGTGTGCAGCATACTGATGGCGCTGTGCTTTCGCAACGAAGTGCTCTCCCTACAGAGGATCGAGCCAACCCGTTTGCACGTGCTCTGGTATGATACCGAGCAGAGCGATGAATCGACGAAAGACATCCTCTGCCAGCGTATCTGCCAGATGACAGGCATCCAGCAGGATCAATTTCCCAGCGAGCAGTTCGACGTGTTTAATGTCCGCCAGAAGCCGGTGAATGAGCGATTGCCGTCGCTCGAAGTGGCCGTGCGCTATCGTAAGCCCGACCTGGTAATATTGGACGGTCTGCGTGACTTGGTGAGCGATATCAACGATGGTATCATTGCCCAGAGAGTCATGGAGCGCCTGATGCACCTGGCCTCGGAGTATCACTGCTGCATCGTGTGCGTGTTGCACCAGAACAAGTCGATCGAGGACCACAATCCACGCGGCTGGATAGGCACGGAGCTGAAGCACAAGGCCTTCGAGATGTACGAGTGTGCGAAGTCTTCGGAGCGCATCTTCACGTGGACTCAGACCGATACGAGAAAATTTGACATTCCGGAGGGACTGAGCTTTGGCGTGAACGAGGAGGGCATACCCTACCGATGCACGGAGAAGCAGCTGCTGGAGGCTCAGTTTGAGGCGCAGCGCAAGATGGTGGCGAAGCTCGAAAAGAGTGGCGGTCGTCACAACAAACCGTATGCCGACCTGAACCCGAAATATGCTCACAAGGAGGGTCGCAAGCATGTGTTCGATGTGAAGTCGCTGTTTACGGACATCATGACGCCAGGGCAGCCGTATGCGGAAGAGGCGCTGAAGACGGAGATTTACGCCAAGACGAATGCCGTCAAGGACAAGCTCCATGACGAGATCCTCCGCCAGGCCGTCACCGAAAAGGTCATCCTCTGCTGTACGAACCCGTTTGGCAAGAAGGAGTATCTCCTGCCGACTCCCGCCCCAACGCAGCAAGATTTGCCGTTTTAGTAGTTGCGGCCCCGTGGTTCGACAGGCTCACCAACCACGGCCCCTGAGCTAGTCGAAGGGCCACAAAGGCCTAACCCCGTAGGTGAAGTCCTGACCCCATACGTAATTCTCTCTACGAGAGAGAATATAGTATGTGGGGGCCCCCAGGGCCTTCACCGCAGGCCAGAGATCTCTCCATGCGCTTCGCTTAGTCGAGATGACATAAATGCTAATGTCATTTCGAGCGCAGTCGAGAAATCTCAGAATGCCCTAAAGGGGCAATATAAATTAGCGTAGGTCGAGCGGACCCTACGTGATTTCGAATACAAATAAAAATCGCCCCTGTAGGGGGCTAATAACTACAAATGAAATACGACGAATTAAATCTTCAAAAAATCCGCGAGGTACCGATCTTCGATGTGTGCTCCAAACTTGGCATCAATCTCTACGGCATGGGCAAACTCGCCAAACGCGCTACATGCTGGTACCACGACGACAAACATCCTTCGATGCACGTCAACAAGAAAAAGAACATCTACAAATGCTTTGTCTGCGGCAAAGGTGGCGACGTCATTCGTCTCGTCCAAGACTACGACAACAAGACCTTTGTAGAAGCCTGTGAATGGCTCGTCAACGAATTCCACGTCGTCCTCATCAACGACAAATCCTCTGCGCCATCATGTTCCCCAACCCTGTCATCTCGACTAAGCGAAGCGCATGGAGAGATCTCAAAAGATTCCACGAGACCTCTCGACTGCGCTCGAGGTGACAAAGGAAAGGTCGAGATGACATTTGTCCCTTTATCACCCTCCCTCGTGACTCGATCCTTGTCTCTAAATTCCCAATTCTGCAAATCCGCCGTCTCTGCCGGCTACCTGACCGAACCCCAACTACGCCACGCTGCCGAACGCTACCGCCTCGGCTGTTCAAAGGAGGGTGGTGTCATCTTCTGGGAGATCGACGACCAACAGCGCGTCCATACCGGCAAGATCATGTATTACCAACCCGACTGTCACCGTGACAAAGGGCACAACCCGACGTGGGTGCACTCACTCATGAAGGACAAGTTGCCCGCTAACTACGAGTTACAACATTGTTTGTTTGGATTGCATCTTCTTACATCAGACATCAGCCATCAAACATCATCCGTCGCCCTCGTTGAGTCAGAGAAAACGGCAATTATTCTTTCTGAAAAATTCCCCGATTTCATCTGGCTCTCTTGCGGCGGTCTCCAGATGTTCAAGCCGGAGTTACTGGCTCCGTTGGTGAACCACAAGGTGGTCATCTTCCCCGACACCGATGAGACTGGCGAGGCCTACAAGGCATGGCTCGCTGTGCTGCAGCAAGCGCAGCGACAGTACGTCTTTAAGTACCCCCTACGCATATCGCGCCTACTGGAAAACCATGCCTCGCTGGAACAGAAACAACAAAAAATCGACCTCGTTGATTATATATTCCCTATCAAAAATGAAAGCAATGTATAAAAGTGAGCTAGCCAAGCTAGCAGGTGTATCAAACCGAACATTCCGGCGTTACCTCGCCACACGTCGACCCATTCTCACCGCAATGGGCATCAGCCCCTTTACCCGTAAACTCCCCCCACAAGCCGTCCGATTCATCTCCGAGGATTATTGTATTGATGTATCTAAGACATAAAAGAGAACAACGCGTGTCCCGCGTTACTAAAACGGAGAAAAACACCATCGCGAACCCCGCAGGGGCAAAGGCTCGAGAGCGATACCAAAACCTTGACGGAGGGCGGTCTCTGCCCGGAGTCAATTAAGTCCCTTGCCAAAGATTGGCGAGGGATTTAGGGAATGGTCTGAAGCCCCTTCTTATGAAGAGGGGGTTGGGGGTGATGGAGGTCCTGCAGGGTTCACCCTGCAAAAAATAAAAATAGAAAGAAAATCTTTCTTTCGAAACGGCCTGAAAAGGCCAATCGCTCTTTGAAATGTTGTACCTTTGCATTAGGAAAGAGATCCAAACGATCCCTTGGGATCTTTGCCTCATCGGAATAATCCGAACGAGTCATTCAGATAATCTGAACAACTCATCGAAATAATCCCTTAGGGGGTATGGAGATTATCCGAACACCTCGTTAAGATGATCTCGACACATCGTTAAGACTATCCGGATAAGTATTAATATAATGTTTCACTAAAAATCCTTTTTTAAATGAGTCAAAAATTTATTAAATCTCAAAACAAGAACAGCTCCAGCCAGGCCTTTGGCAAGTACTTCGCAACGGCTGTCTACGACAACCACTTTATCGGTACTGAGGAGCTCGCTGACTTCATCCAGCGCCAGGCATCGGTGAAAAAGAGCGACATCAAGGCGGTGCTCCAGGAGCTGGGCGAAGCCTTCAAGCACTTCTTCGAACTGGGTCAGAAAATCAAGCTCGACGGCATTGGTATCTTCAAGGTGGGCTTCTCGTCGATCGGTGTCACCAAACTGGACGATTGTAGTGCCCAGACCATCACCACCCGCCGCGTCCTGTTCCAGCCTGAGACCACCCGTGTTGTTGTCGGTCAGCAGAAGATGGAGGATGGTTCCGTCAAGCAGAAGTACGTCAACGCCATCACCATGCTGAAGGACATCGTCTTCGAGGAGACCCACGACAACGCTATGAATGTAGAGGCTAGTGGTAATCCTGCGGCTGGTCCTTCGACAGGTCCTTCGACAGGCTCAGGAACCAACTCAGGAACCGGTGGTGACAATCCCGGCGGTGGTGGCGGCAACGATGATAGCCCCATCGATGACGATTAAAAAGGGAGTCATCTCGACCAACGTGGAGAGATCTCATGAGATCCCTCGACTACGCTCGGGATGACAAGACTACGCTCGAGATGACAATGGCTAATGTGTCCGGGGTGCCGCAAGGGCTACCCAGCCTGCCCATAGCGCAGGAACAACATCCAAATCACAGCCCTGTATGCGACCTGCCATTAGCCATCCTTTTGCAGGGTTCACCTGCAGATCCTCCATCACCTCCAACCCCCTCTTCATAAGAAGGGGCTTCGAACCACTCCTAAATCCTCGCCAATCATTGGCAAGGACTTAATTGACTCCGGGCAGAGACCGCCCTCCGTCAAGGTATTGGTATGGCTCTCGAGCCTTTGCCCCTTCGGGGTTCGCCATGATATTATTCAAAAACATTCCGCACGAAGAGGTCTTTAGAGGATGTAGGATTTTCTGAAGCATGATTGAGTCTTGTAATGCTTTAGCAGTACAAGTAACGAAATACGAAATGCTGTTTGAGCATAGCGAGTTCATTGAGTGCTTTGGAAAATCAGACATCCGGCCTCTGAGCCAGGACGTTTTTGCAGTCTTTCTTTTTGCTTCGGTTTTCTTTCTGGTGACAGAAAGAAAATGAAGGATAGGCATTATGTAAATATAAGTTTTAAATCAGTTTTTCAAAAATGATAAAAGTAAATTGGAAGAAAATAGTGAAGATTCTGAAATTCACTGCTACAGTAATCACTAGTATCGCTGGTACCATTGCAGTACAGAGCTGTGGAACTTACTGGTTCTAAACATTAGATAGCTTATGCGCCGTATTGATCTAATTGTGATTCACTGTTCAGCCACTCGCGTCACTCGTGAGTTCACCTATGAAGACCTCGAATCCTGTCATATGGCCCGAGGTTACAAGGCCATCGGCTACCATTACTACATCACCAAGGATGGCAAACTCCACAAGTGCCGCCCCGAGGATGTGGTTGGAGCCCATGCCCGTCGCTACAACGCCCACTCGATTGGTGTTTGTTACGAGGGAGGTCTCGATGCCAAGGGCCAAAAAGCGGACACTCGCACTCCTGCCCAGAAGCAGACGCTTATCACCCTGCTTCGTGCTCTGAAGGCCGATTATCCCGATGCCAGGATACTTGGTCATCGCGACCTTCCCTGGGTCAAGAAGGACTGTCCTTGCTTCGACGCCCGTGCTGAATATTTAAATCTTAAGCCCCTTAAGCTTGAGCAGTAAATAACCTCAAAATTAAATAGTTATGCGCTATATCCGCCCTCCGCCATCCTTTTGATTACAATGATGAAAAATACTTTTTCTCTTGAAAAAGCGTTTTAAGAAAACCGAGTTTAACTAAAAGAGAAAAAGTTATGGAGACAATTACAATGTACCATGGGGCTGCCTCGATGGGGGCGGCCCCAATGATTTTCTTCCGACTGGAAGACGGCCAACAGACATTCTGTCACGCCACGGGCATCAAAGCCTGGCCCGAGGATGCTTTTAGCGACCAAAAATTACGCCAAGAGCTCGAACAGCACAAACTCGCCATGTGCAAGGCCTACACCTTTATGCAACTCAAACGGATGGACATGAACAGCCGCATCTTTGAACTGCAGGTGCAACGGGTGATGACGGATGAGACGGGCTTCGTGAGACGCAACACGATGGAGCCTGTCTATAACCGCCTCATACGCTATCTGGAAGAAGCCCATCGCGATGGTGTGATCGGTCAGGGGCGCTACACTCTCATGTTGGGTAAGGCCCGGAAACTGCAACGGTTTCTGACGATCAAAGGCTTGTCGGGCATCACTGCCCGCGAGTTCACAGCCGACCTGTTGTTGGATTACCGCCAGTTCATCTACGACGAGTATCAGTATGCCTCGCAGTTCCCCCAGCTCTACCCTTCCGGCGGTGGCAAGCATGCACCACGACGACGCTGTAAGGACACCACGGTGGTTCACGACCTGAAGGCGTTGCAGGCCTTCTTCCGCGAGTTGGAAGACACGGGAGAGATCCGTCGCTCACCGTTTAAGCGGATATCCTTTGAAAAACGAAGGAGCATCATGCACGTGATGTATGATGCTCCTATTTTCTTAAAATCGGATGAGTTGCGCCAGGTGATGAACACGGTGGTTCCGCCCGACCTGCAGCAGACCAAAGATATCTTTGTACTAAACTGTGCCCTGGGCTGTCGCATCAGCGACCTGAAACGCCTCACGATGGACAAGGTGGCGGTGTCAGACGATGGCATCCCGTATGTGCATTACATCCCTTCGAAGACGGCCCGTTCGCAGACCACGAACCAGGAGATCCAGACACCGCTGATCCAGCCGGCCTTGGAGATCATCCAGCGCACGCAGTTGGCCTTCAACGGGCATAATCCCAAGTACGAGAAACAGGTGTATAACAAGTCGCTGCGCCGTCTGCTGGCCTACTGCGGCATCAACCGGCAGGTGTGTCTCTACGACCACGAACTGGGCGATAACGTGTATCGTCCGCTGTATGAGATTGCCTCATCAAAACTGGCTCGCAAGACGCATGTGGATATGCTCACCAAGGTGCAGATCAACTACTACGCCGCCGGTCTCCACCGCAAAGGCTCCGAGGCCGTGTTCCGCTACACCACCCTCGAACTCGCCGACCGCTACACCCTCCTCTGCGCCGCCTTTGAACATCCCCCGCTCCGGCTTTCAGCCTCCGCTCCCACCCACCCCCAAAAATAGGTTGGGACATTATTGGTTATATAAAAAAAGCCAGACCTTTGATGGTCTGAGCTTACCTTAAAGTGAGAGCGACATGAGGAGCGGTTAAGTCCCTTGCCAGAGATTCTTGCGTCCCTTCGGTAGCAAGCGAGCAGAGCTCGAGCGGGCGAGGATTTAGGGAGTGGTCTGAAGCCCCTTCTTATGAAGAGGGGGTTGGAGGTGATGGAGGTCTTGCAGGGGAACCCTGCATAAAGGAGATCCCTCGACCTTGCTCGGGATGACAATAACGGGGGAGGGATGACAACTCTGTGGGCGTGATGACATCAGGGCAGGAGATCTCTCCACGTTGGTCGAGATGACAAGCCCTTCTTGCGTCCCGTTGGTTCTTTCAGTCGCTTCGCTTTGTGAAAGCGGCAAAGCCGAGCGGCAAGCGACACCCTTCGGGATGTCGAGCGCGACAGGTGCTTCGACATACTCAGCAACCGCTCAGGGACCGCCCAGGCCCCACGAGCCCCGGCGAATGACCGCTTTGCAACCACACAAAAAAGCAGCTACGGTGTAGCTGCTTCCTCTTCCATAATATCTTATATAATGATTTTCATCTTCTTACTTCTTCAATCTTTCCTCAACGACTTCCCAATCGACAATCTGCCAAAGCGCGGCGAGGTGGTCAGGACGACGGTTCTGATAATCCAGATAGTAGGCATGCTCCCAAACATCGAAAGTCAGCAGGGGCTTCAGGCCTTTCTGGATGGGGTTGGCCGCATTCGTCTCCTGCGTGATCACCAGTTTGCCATTCTGATCCGCCGACAACCATACCCAACCGCTACCAAACAGCGTGGCACCCTTCTTCTGGAACTCCTCTTTGAACGCCTCAAACGAGCCAAAGTCACGGGTGATCGCCTCGGCAAGCTGTCCCGTAGGCGCGTTGTTAGCCTGAGGCGCACCAAACTGTCCAAAGTACAGGTTGTGGTTCAGGATCTGCCCCGCATTATTCAGCAGACCGCCAGTAGCCTTGCAGACGATCTCTTCCAACGTCGCATCCTCAAAACCACTGCCAGGCAGCAGCCCATTCAGGTTGTTCACATAGCCAGCCAAATGCTTCCCGTGGTGGAAACCAATAGTCTCTTTTCTAATCACCGGCTCCAAAGCCTCCGGCGCATACCCCAGCGCCATCAAGTCAAATTTACTCATATTCATATTATAATTTGTTATCTCCGCAAAGATAGGATTTCTATCTGAATCCTCCAAACATAAATACAAATATAAAGTAATTTTACAGGTTTTTGACTAAGCGCCACCATTGTCATCTCGAAAGGCTCAACCAACGCGGTCCCTGAGCGGTTGCTGAGCTTGTCGAAGTACCTGTCGAAGGGCAATATAGCATGAAGGGGCTTATATCGCTTTCAGCGAGAAAGCCATGTCGTAGTTAATCAGATGGTCACTATTCACAAACTGCTTCCAGGCCTCCTCCTGGTGACTCGTCTCAGAAATCTGCGTCGGTGATTCTTTCTTGATTCACTAAAGTAGCTCATATCTGGCGATAGTTTTGAAACCAACTTAGTACCAGCTCTACCATCTGGATACTGGACAATTTCCTGATCAATATCGTTATAAAAGCTATAAACTGTATTGGTTCTCACCGAAGCCTAGGATCTCCGACATCTTGGTAGCCGAAAGCCCATAATGCTGGCGGATGCGCTTGATCTCCTCAGGGAATGGGATACCGTACTTGGCACGATATTTATTGTACACCTGAGCGATGTTTGCCTCGTCCACCTCTGATGTAGTAAAGCGCTCATGAGTATCCTCACATTCGTAGAACTGATGAACATATTGGAATGTCTCCTTTCGGAAAACCAGTGTTGAAGGTTCACATAGAAGTGTAGCCACACCTCCTGTAAATGGACTTGTCATAGTTTGCTTAATCATAACGTTCAGCTCTACCTACTCTTTTGTTGCAAAGTTAGGACAATTATCCGATAAAACAAAATAAATCGCTAAAAATCGACGAAAAAGTTATAAATTTATCGTATTTGGCATTAAATCCAACTAAAAAGTAGGATTGTTAAAAACAACTAATTCTTTAGAAAAGGCCCAATTTCCCCAAAACAAACAATGAAAGCCGACCAAATTTACTCTGATCGCCTTTTATCAAATTAATATTCTTGTTATCTACTCCCAATCATCTATTATCCGTCCTAAGTCCCAACTTAGGAACTCCTCCAATGGCACACCGCCGGAGCCTACCACCAACGAGTAGTCCGGATTGAACCGTTTTTTGAACTCGCTCAATCCCTCATTGTCGGTTCTGCGGCCACTCTTTACCTCAATAGCTATCAGTTTGCTATCTGAATCTATGATAAAGTCCACCTCGTCATCACGCTCGCGCCAGTAATACATCTTATAGTCATACTCTTCAGCATTATTCAGCAGGTAAGTACCCACGGCACTCTCCACCCAGCGTCCCCATTCCTTAGGTGCAGTAAACGCCTTGTTATAGCTCATACCACTCTGCACCGAGAACAGAGCCGTATTATATACCATCAGTTTGGGCACAGAGTTATACTTTCTGGCATTGTCTGAGGCATACTTGTGCAGTCCGCACAAAAGTCTTGATTCATCCAGCGTAGTCAGATAGCTAGCCAGTGTGGTCACATTACCCGCATCCTGCAATTGTCCCACCATCTTGTTCAATGATAGTTCCTTGCCAGAATAAGCACACCCCAGTTCAAACAACTGCTTCATCAATACCGGCTTATACACCGTTTTTGTCTTCAACACATCGTGTTCAATGGCTGGGGCCACAATACTGTCCTTGATATACTTACGCCAACGACGCTCGTCCTTCACATACTTTGCACCACCTGGATAACCGCCAAAATAGATATAGTGATCCAGATCCATCTCAAAGGCCTCGTGCATCTCGTCATAACTCCAATGGGGCATTCTGATCAGTTCATACCGCCCTGCCAAAGATTCCGTCAATCCATCTTTCAGTAGCAGACGTGACGAGCCTAAGATAACCAGTTTCAAACCCAAATCATGGAATGTATCATCGTCCCACTCCTTCTTAACAGCCTCACTCCAGTTATCCACCTTATGCACCTCATCAATCACCAGCAGAAAATCTGAGACTCCCAATGCTTTCATCCGTGCCCTTGCCGTAGACCACATCTCACCGATCCACCCAGCATTATCAGGATCCACGTTGTCTGCACTCACAAACATATATGGCAAGTTTGTCTCTTGAAGCACCTGTTTTACCAAAGTAGATTTGCCAACCTGCCTCGGGCCAGATAACACTTGTATCTTGTCCCGCGGCTCTTCTATTCTCGTTTTTAGCTCGTTGTATTGTATGCGTCTATACATAACTCGATAATTTGGGTGACAAAGTCAGTGCAAACCGAATGCAGCGAGCTCGCTCATTGCTGAGGTGCAGCCTGACTCCGCGGTCTTATGGCCGCAAAGTTACACAAAATTCTCAAATCCTCCAAACAAAATTCTCAAAAGTTTCTCACAAAATTCTCAATTTCACCTATTCCCCTACTGCCAACTATTTGGTTATTCGGCGCATTTTTGTTTGGTTATTCGGCTCTATTTTATTTGGTTATTTAGCGAAACAAGTTTTATCCCAATATTATCTGGTGGTTCTTGCGGCGTGACCCTTCGACAGGCTCAGGGACCGTCCTTCGACAGGCTCAGGGACCGCCCTTCGACAGGCTCAGGGACCGACCTTCGACAGGCTCAGGGACCACCCTTCGACAGGCTCAGGGACCACCCTTCGACAATTTAACGGTTGGTGCCCTTCGACAGGTACTTCGACAAGCTCAGCAACCGCTCAGGGACCGCAGTGGTTAGTGCTTTGACTTGCTTAGGGAGGGGAGGGAGGATAAGTCTCCGTTGATGAGGGCTTCTTTTTTGGCTCGGGACCAGCCATGGAGTTGGCGTTCACGGGCGAAGGCTAATTCTATGGATGAATAATCCTCTATATATACCAGTTTTACAGGCAGGTGAGTACTAGTGAACTTTCCACCCAGTCCTGCCTGATGCTCCTGCAAACGTTTTTCTATATCTGTTGTACTACCTACGTAGTATTCGCCGTTTGCGCATTGTAATATGTAAGTGTACGCTGTTGTCATTGTTATTATATTTAACGGTTGCTGAGCTTGTCGAAGCACAGGGACCGCGCGTGGGGGACCGCCCTTCGACATTTAACGGTTGGCGCCCTTCGACAGGTACTTCGACAAGCTCAGCAACCGCTCAGGGACCGCGAGGAAGTTAGAACCTATACGACAGATCGACCGTGTTTCCAGAGGTGCCAACGGCAAAGTTGGAGCCCTTACCCAGGAGTTTGTCACTGAGCCACCAGGTGAGTTCGGCCGAACCGAAGCCTAAGGCAGCACCAGCCACCACGTCATACCAATAATGGCGCTTATTGATCACACGCTCCACGCCCACAGCCGTCGCAGCAGCATAACCGGCAATGGGAATCCAGATGCTCTCCTTGCGGAACTCCTTGTCGATCGAACGGGCCGCAGCAAAGGCGATGGCAGCATGACCAGAAGGAAACGACTTGTCGTCAGAGTGATCGGGACGCTCCTCCTTGATCATCTTCTTCAGCACGGTCCTTCCCACGTAAGCCACACCCACCGAAGCCACGGTATTCACAGCGAATCGCGGCCAGTTGTGCCCTGTCATCGTCTGCGAGGCCTCACCCTTCTGCTTGCTCTCTGCATCGCGATAGAACTGGTTGCGCCCCAGGTCGTAGCGGATACCGAAGTCGATATCGAAGAAGCCGTTGCTGCCAGCGGAGACATCAACACCAGTCGTGCTATAGCCCATACCCTCACTCGTAGAGACCTGATAGCCCAGCGCGCCAAACAGGCTCAGCCTATCATTCAATCGATACGTCTCTTCCAGTCCGATACCAGCTAACGGCGACTTGGAGCTCTCTACGAACTGCGTGATCAGTCCCATCCTCAGGTAGCCCGACGTGTGCCATTTCCGCTCCGGGTTGTAGCCCGCAAAAGCGTTCGTCAGGTTCAGCATCGCATCCATCGTTATGGTTGCCAGTCCGCCCTTCTTATAGTTCTGTTTCGGATCATCTGCAGGCGGCAGCCACTCCACACCGTTGTTCGGTATCAGACCGTTGTCCCACTGCACACGCACCCTCAGACCGTATTCCGGCGTGAACCATTTTCCCATCGCAGCGTTCAGGCCGAACACCGTTCCCTTGGGTATCACCTTCGCAAAATTACAGCCGTAAGGGTTCATCAGACTCATGTCCAGGCCCACCTGCACAAACCAGTTGTCCCAGATTCCATTCGTCAGCACACCCTCCGGTCCCTGAGTTTGTCGAAGGGCCTGTCCCTCTTCCGGTCCCTGAGCCTGTCGATGGGCACTTCTTCCATCATCCTTCTTCCTTCTTACATTGAAATCATACTGCACACCAATCCCGATCGTGAGATAGCCATTCGAGTTCGATCCCGTGCCCGTACTCTCCGTCTTATCCTTCCCCACGAATCCACTGCCCGTCATGATATAGGCAATGTCGCCATACAGGCTCCAGTGGTCACTCAGGCGATAGGTGTTCAGCATACCGATACCAGCCAGCAGCGAACCTTTGCTCACGCCGAAATTATAGTTGATACCGATCCTCGGATACATACTCAAGTTCCAGGTTCTGTCAGGACGATAGGTGCCGAAAAAGTTATGGAGATTAAACAGCGCATCGCCATAGAGCGCGATATAGCCTCCCTTCCTACGGTTCTCACCAGGCTGGTAGAAGGGCGCCAACCAGTTGGCATGGCCATTCTCCAGCAGCGGCAGCTTGTTCTCCCAGTTGAACTTTCCTCTGACGCCCACCTGGTGGGAGAACCATTTTCCGATCGCCAGTTCCAGACCGAACGACTTACCGTTGGGGAACACGTTTGAGAAATTATACCCGTAGGGGTTCTGCAACGTCATGTCGAGGCCCACCTGTCCAAACCAGTCGTACCAGAACCCGTCAGCCACCACCACGTTCTCCGTCGCCAGTCCCCCCGGCGTCTGATAACTACTATCCGTCTCAAACACCTGTCCCCTCGCACCAACCGCTCCCAATGCGAGCATCAATATCATTAGAATCTTCTTCATACATCCAATTTTTCGCCTGCAAAGGTACGAATAAGCGAGGAAAAATCCAAATCTATTTGAGATTTTTCGAGCGCGAGTACCTTCGAGACGCCAGTCTCAATGCCCTGCAGGGGCAATATACCCTAGCACAGGGTGCTCGCCCCTGTGTGAATATGGAACGTATATAAAAACCGCCCCTGTAGGGGGCAAATAACAAAAAAAACAGCTATAATTTCGATATTGAAGTTATAGCTGTTTTTTTGCAGTATCTTTAGTTACTACATATATTGATTCTTCCTTTTATACTCTTCCATCAGTTCCAGAAGTTTTCTAAACCTCTCTACCCTTTCCGGCTTCATCTTACCAGCATTCATCACCTTCCTATTAGCCTTCAGCCAGTTCAGCATATCATGTTCCTCTATTCGATGCTTTGATGGATTACGCTTATTGGTCTCAATGAAGTTCACTACCTCATTGTATTTTGCTAGCCATCTTTCATCCTACTTCATATTCACTTAAATATCAACCAGTCTAATACGTAATAAACCTGCTATTGCTATTCTTAAA
>CACZTJ010000051.1 GCA_902784065.1 uncultured Prevotellaceae bacterium
AGCATTTGAATATCGTAAAGCTACGAAGCTGAAGCGATGGGGCCACATGGCCAAGACATTTACAAAGATCGGTAAGCAGATTGCCATTGCCGTGAAGGCTGGCGGTCCAGAGCCGGAGAACAACCCCGCATTGCGTGCTATCATTGCCAACGCTAAGCGTGAGAACATGCCAAAGGATAACATCGAGCGTGCTATCAAGAATGCAATGGGTAAGGACCAGAGCGACTACAAGGAGGTAACCTATGAGGGATATGGCCCTCACGGAATCGCTATCTTCGTTGAGACGCTGACTGACAATACCACCCGTACAGTAGGTGACGTTCGTTCAGTATTCAACAAGTTTAATGGTAACTTAGGTACACAGGGTTCACTCTCATTCCTGTTCGATCACAAGGCAGTGTTCACCTTCAAGAAGAAGGACGGTCTGGATATGGACGAGATGATTCTCGACCTGATTGACTATGGTGTAGAGGATGAGTTTGATGAGGACGAGGAGGAGAACAGCATCACTATCTATGCAGATCCTACAAGCTTTGGTGCTATCCAGAAGTATCTGGAGGAGAATGGCTTTGAGGTGACGGGTGCAGAGTTCACACGTATCCCCAACGACCTGAAGGATGTAACACCAGAGCAGCGTGAGTCCATCGACAAGATGGTTGAGAAGCTTGAAGACTTCGACGATGTTCAGACGGTATATACCAACATGAAACCTGAAGAAGTCGCTGAATAAAAAGAATGAAGCCCTCGCCAATCGGCGGGGGCTGTTTCTTTAATAGTCTTTATCTGTGAAAACCACATCCAACTTGATCTTCTTGGGATCCTTCCCCGAGCGGTAGGTATAAGCAAAGCGATACTTATTCTCCTTATAGACGCGGAGGGATGTTGAGTTCTTCAAGTCTTCCTTCAAGGCTCCCACAGCATCCACCTTTTCCAGCACGCTGTCCTGATCGGCAAAGCCGGTCAGCGTATAATAATAATGTAAGGTGTGTGTGTCACGCTCAAATGTCATGCTGTCAAGGGTGATGTTGTTATCCATCTTCGTGGGACAGTTTTTCTCGGTGTATTCTTTTGCCTCACGGGCACAACGGTCTTCCAAAGACTCGCGACATCCTACCAGAAGGGTGCAAATTGCTGCTAATATCCAATACTTTTTCATAATGAATGCTTTTTTTTGGGTGCAAAGATACAAAAAAAAGCAAAAATATCTCTTTTCCACCAAAAATTTTGTAACTTTGCATCTTAAAAGTACACGTATAAACTGATGGACCATATAAGAAACTTCTGTATCATTGCACATATCGACCACGGTAAGTCAACCTTGGCTGACCGTTTATTGGAATTTACGAAGACTATTCAGGTAACTGAAGGGCAGATGCTTGATGATATGGAATTGGAACGCGAACGTGGTATCACAATCAAAAGTCATGCTATCCAGATGGAATATGAGTATCAAGGTGAGAAGTATATCCTGAACTTGATTGATACCCCGGGACACGTGGATTTCTCTTATGAGGTGTCGCGTTCTATAGCAGCTTGTGAGGGTGCGCTGTTGGTGGTGGATGCCACACAGGGCGTTCAGGCACAGACTATCTCCAATCTCTATATGGCTATCGATCATAATCTGGAGATTATCCCTGTTATCAATAAGATAGATATGCCTTCGGCAATGCCTGATGAGGTGGAGGATGAGATCATCGACCTGATTGGTTGCGATCGTTCCGACATCATCCGTGCCTCAGGTAAGACGGGCGAGGGTGTGGAGGATATCCTGAATGCTGTCGTGGAGCGTATCCCTCATCCAGAGGGTGATGAGAACGCCCCGTTGCAGGCATTGATCTTTGACTCAGTGTTTAATTCCTTCCGTGGTATCATCGCTTACTTCAAGATTGTAAACGGCTCTATCAAGAGCGGCGATCATGTGAAGTTCTTCAATACGGGAATGGAGTACGATGCCGACGAGATTGGTGTGTTGAAGATGGATATGATCCCCCGTAAGGAACTGCGTACAGGCGATGTGGGCTATATCATCAGTGGTATCAAGAACTCCAAGGAAGTGAAGGTGGGTGATACCATCACGCAGGTGGCTAACCCTTGCAGTTCTGCCATTGAGGGCTTCCAGGAGGTAAAGCCGATGGTGTTTGCTGGTGTTTATCCCATCGATCCTACGGATTACGAGAATCTGCGTGCGTCGTTGGAGAAGTTGCAGTTGAACGATGCCTCGCTGACATTCACACCAGAGAGCTCGGTGGCTCTGGGCTTCGGTTTCCGTTGCGGATTCCTCGGCCTGCTCCACATGGAGATTGTGCAGGAGCGTCTGGATCGTGAGTTTGATATGGATGTCATTACGACCGTGCCCAATGTATCCTATATGTGCTACACCAAGCAGGGTGAGGTGAAAGAGGTACATAACCCCTCAGGTTTGCCTGATCAGACGATGATTGAGCATATCGAGGAACCCTATATCCGTGCCTCTATCATTACGGCAGCTGATTATATCGGTCCTATCATGACGCTCTGCCTTGACAAGCGCGGTGAGCTGATTGATCAGCAATATGTGTCAGGTAATCGTGTGGAACTGCATTTCCACTTGCCGTTGGGTGAAATCGTGATCGATTTCTACGACAAGCTGAAGTCTATCTCGAAGGGCTATGCATCGTTCGATTACCATATCGACGGTTTCCGTCCCTCGAAGTTGGCAAAATTGGATATCCTGCTCAATGGCGAGCCTGTTGATGCACTTTCCACTTTGACCCATCAGGATAATGCCGTTACTTTTGGCCGACGGATGTGTGAGAAGCTGAAAGAGCTGATCCCTCGTCAGCAGTTTGATATCGCCATTCAGGCAGCTATCGGTGCCAAGATTATCGCCCGTGAAACGGTAAAGCAAGTGCGTAAGGACGTGACTGCCAAATGTTATGGCGGTGATGTGAGCCGTAAGCGTAAGTTGCTTGAGAAACAGAAACGTGGTAAGAAACGTATGAAGCAGATAGGCAACGTGGAGGTGCCTCAGAAAGCCTTCCTCGCTGTGTTGAAGCTGGATTAAATATCAATAACATAATAAAAAACTAAAGGTCCCAAATTTGGAATTATGCCGAACATTAGCATTACTACTAGAGACGTGGCTCGTGAATTAGCCCGGCGTTACAGCACAATGACACACGAGGAGCTCGATATGCTTGAGAGCATCCTGGTGCCCATGAAGTTTGCGAAGAATGAACTCGTTCTTCGTGAAGGTGAGATTTGTACCAACATCTACTGGGTTGTAAAGGGATTGGTACGTCAGTTCTATTTCAAGAACGACAAGGAGCTTACTGAGTATATGGCTACCGAGAACAGTATCGTGATGTGTATCGAGAGCCTTTTCCGTGAGCAACCCACTAAATTGCAGATCAAAGCTCTTGAGCCCACCATTCTCATTGCCTTACCCAAAGCAGAGCTTGAGGCGGTGGCTATGAAGAGTGTGAACATTCAGATCCTGTATCGTAAGATTCTGGAGGAGTCGCTCATCCTGAGCCAGCATCATGCTGACATGCTCCGTTTCGAGAGTGCACAGGATCGCTATCAGAAACTTGTGAAGAATCAGCCCCAGTTGGTACTGCGCGCACCGTTGGTTTACATCGCCAGTTATCTGCAGATGACACCAGAGACACTTTCTCGTGTCCGCACCGCTACGCTGTTGGAAGGTTAGTGACGCTCCAGAAACAGAGCGTGATCAATGCAATGAGGCAATTCCTCCTGGTAGTGAGTCACATAGATGAGTGTAACCGCTGGATTCTTGCAATAATCATCCACCAGGTCTTTCACCATTCTCCTATTGATATCATCCAGTCCATGCAGGGGTTCGTCAAGAATCAACAAATCAGGTTCTTTGACGAACGCCCTCGCCAATAGCACGAGGCGCTGTTCGCCACTCGACATCTCCATGAATTTCCTGTCGGCAAGTTCACCTACACCAAAGGTATTCAGCCATTTCCTGCATTGTTCTTTCTCGGCTTCTGTAGGGCGTACATAGAGTCCTACCGAATCTTTCAGTCCGCTGGCCACAATCTGAATGGCAGGGATATTCTGTTTGTAGCTGCGATGCATCTCAGGCGATACATAACCGATGTGGCGCTTAATGTCCCAGATACTTTCACCTGAACCACGTTTGTGTCCGAAGAGCGAGATGTTACAGGCATAACTCTGCGGATTGTCGGCGCAGACCAATGAGAGTAGGGTAGATTTCCCTGATCCGTTTTGTCCTGACAGTGACCAGTGTTCTCCCTGACGCACTGTCCAGTCCAGATCCTTCAGGATGGTCCGCTCTCCATAACGGATGCTCACTTTCCTGAATTCTATCACTGGGGACAGCCCCTGATCAGAAGTTTGGGGATAAGAGGAACTTGAGGCACTTTCTGTTGTTGTTGGCTTCCATTGTGATACTTCCACCTTTGGCAAGACTTTCATATCTTTTACCTCCACGATATGCGTGATGAAGTCGGGTATCTCATCCGTCTTTGCCAGCACGAGGATCATCTGCAAGCCCTGTTCTTTGGCCAGCATATCCATCAGTGCCTTCAGCTGGTCTCTAGTTTTGCCATCGAGTCCGATAAACGGATTCTCCATAATCAGCACCTTCGGATTGGTGAACAGCGATGAGGCCAGTTTGTATTTTCTCAGTTCACCGCTCGATAAGAGGATGATATATTTGTCGAGCAACGGCTCCAGTTGGAACAGCTCGTAGATATGTTGCTGCAGGGCGCGACGCTCAGGGGTGTCTTCGCCAGCTAGTTTGTAGGCCTCTTCAAGTTTACTGCCAACGGTAGGCGTCTCCTCGTCGATCTCCATCTGGTTCCAGCGCTGCTGCAGGAAGTAAGTCTTATCATTGTCGCCTCCGTAAGTATCACGAAACGAGATGTGTTTCAGGTTGTTATACGGCTCGTCGAAACCATATTCCACCATATCAGGAAAGGCAGGGTGGCGTCCCGTCAGAATATCCACAAACATTGATTTTCCTGAGCCGTTACGACCAATGATGGCGATATGCTCACCTTCCTCCATCGTGAAGTTCACGGGCTCTGCCATACTCCACTCAGTTTTCCTCGCACGCGCGTTCCTTATATCTATTGTTGCCATAATCTGTCACCTCTTATATTTCTGTCATCTCTTATAATCTTGTCACCTCTTATAATTCTGTCACCTCGAGCTTGTCGAGAGGTCTCATCACTTTTTCACTTTCCCAGGATTCTTATTTACGAAATCCTTCCACCCACGATACTTCACCTCACTCTCCGGACGCCCCATCTGCAAGTAATGACAATAAGCAGCAGCGAGCGCATCCGTCGCATCCATAAACTTACTCATCTCCTCATTAGGAATCTTCAGAAGTCGTTGCAGCATACCAGCTACTTGTTCCTTCGAGGCAGCGCCAGTCCCCGTTAGCGCCATCTTGATTTTCATCGGCGCATATTCATGGATGGGCACCCCGTGATGGATGGCTGCAGCGATGGCAGTACCCTGGGCACGACCTAACTTTAGCATCGACTGCACGTTCTTGCCGAAGAAAGGAGCCTCGATAGCCATCTCGTCAGGCAGATAACCATCAATGATACCCGTTACACGTTCGAAGATATGGCCCAGTTTCATGTAGGCATCAGGAAATTTACGCTGGGTCAATACCCAATATGATTTTCTCCATTGATGCTTGCAAAGGTACACATTTTATTCCGTAAAAGGAACGTAAATGGGAACTTTTTTTAGACGAATAATCTCCCAATCTGGAACACGGCGGCGGAGGCGATCCAGGCGACGGCAGTGGTATAGGCTGCGGCGAAGAGTGCCCAGCGCCAGGAACCTGTCTCGTTCTTGATGGCGGCAATGGTGGCGATACAGGGGAAGTAGAGCAATATAAATATAAGGTATGCGTAGGCTGCCAGCGGTGTGATGCCTTCCTGTAGCATCATCTGGCGCAGACGGGTATATTTCTCCGAATCGTCGCTGAAGGTGTCGTCATCGCCAAAGGAGTCGTCGCCACTGTAGAGCACTCCGATGGTGGAGGCTACAATCTCTTTGGCTCCCACACCTGCCAACAGGGATACATCGAGTTTCCAGTTGAAACCCTGCGGCTCGAAGATGGGCTCGATGGTCTTACCCATACGTCCGATATAGCTCTGCTCCTGCTGTTGGGGCACGTCGAGGGCATCGTTGTGGGGATAGTAGCCCAATGCCCAGACGATGATGGAGGCCACGAGGATGATACCTCCCATCTTCTTCAGATATTCCTTGCCTTTCTCCCAGGTGTGACGCCAGATGGCCTTAGGTGTCGGCCAGCGGTAGGGTGGGAGCTCCATCACAAAGGGTGTGTCTTCGCCCTTGATCACCAGTGAGGAGAAGATCTTGCTGACAACTACTGACATCAGGATGCCGATGGCATAGAGCGACAGCAGTACCCAAGAACGGTATTGCAGCGAGAAGAACGTGCCGGCTATCATGATATAAATAGGTAGGCGCGCGGAACAACTCATAAACGGCAGGATCATCATGGTGATGATGCGTGAACGACGGCTCTCAATGGTACGTGTCGCCATGATGGCAGGCACGTTGCAGCCGAAGCCCATAATCAGCGGGATGAACGACTTGCCGTGGAGTCCCATCTTGTGCATCAGCTTATCCATGATGAAGGCGGCGCGTGCCATATAGCCTGAGTCCTCCATCAGAGAAATGAAGAAGTAGAGGATGAGAATCTGGGGCAGGAAGACGATCACTGAGCCTACACCACCAATAACTCCATCGACAAGCATCGCCTTCAGCGGACCGTCGGACATCGTCTCCGTGAGTTTGTCACCCAACCAAGCCACACCTTCCTCAATCCAGTCCATGGGATACTGACCTAAGGTGAAGGTGGTCTCAAACATGATATAGAGCAACAGGAAGAAGATGGGGAACCCAAAATACTTATGCGAGAGCAACCAGTCTATCCTGTGAGTGGTCTTATAGGTGTCTTCTTTGGTGCCGGTCTTAAAACCTGCCTCTTTCAGGGCGCCGTGAATGAAACCATATTTGGCGTCCATGATGGCGGTCTCAGCGTCATTGCCAGTCTCTTCCTTCACACGTGCAGATGCTTTATCGCGCTCAGTGGTCAGTGTCTGGAAGTCCTTCATGCGCAGCTCTCCCTGCATGTGCTTACCTAAGTAGTCTAGCACCTGACTGTCGTGCTCCAAGAGTTTCAGCGACAGGTATCGGGTGGAGTAGTGCTGACGGATATGCTCATCGGCTTTCAGGTATTTCTGGATACGACTGATACCATCTTCTATCTCGTGACCATAGTTGATGTGCAGGTGACGTGAGAACTTGCTGGCACCCTCATACACCTGGATCACCGCCTTGAAGAGTTCCTTGACACCTGTGCCGTTCTTAAACGAGGTGGGAATCATAGGAATACCAAACAGGGTGCTGAGTGTGTCGATGTTTACCTGATCTCCACGACGCTCAAACTCATCATACATGTTTAAGGCGCAAACCATACGGATGTTCATATCCACCAGCTGCGTTGTCAGATAGAGATTACGCTCCAGGTTTGAAGCATCTATCACGTTGATGACGACATCAGGCATCTTCTCTGTCAGATGTTCTCTTACATAAAGCTCTTCAGGTGAATAGCAGGAAAGCGAATAAGTGCCAGGCAGGTCTGTCAGGTTGAACTCATAACCGAACATGGATGCATGGGCCTCTGTGGCATCGACAGTCACACCAGAGTAGTTTCCCACATGCCCATGAGCACCAGAAGCAAAATTAAAGAGTGAGGTCTTGCCGCAGTTGGGGTTACCGACTAATGCGACGTTGATGGTACGACGCTCCTTCATGGCCTCATGATGGATATAGTCGTCCTCATGCCGGTTGTTGTCAGGAGAAATATTAAAGGTGGTGGCCTCCAGTGGTGTGTCAGCCGACACAACCTCTATATTATCAGCTTCCTGATGCCGCAGCGACACTTCGTAGCCCATCAGTTTATATTTTACGGGATCCTGTAATGGTGCATTGAGCAATACCTCAACCTCTGTCCCCTTGATGAATCCCATCTCGATGATACGCTTTCGGAATCCACCATGTCCTTGTACCTTTACGATAACTCCTTTCTCTCCAGTTTTCAGTTCTGACAGTTTCATTTGCTATTCATTTTAAATCGAGGGCAAAGGTATATAAAATAATTTGCAACATGGTTGCATTAAGAGGAACGGATCCTTAATATACCTACTTTTGAGTAGGGATTTTATTCAACTTCCTGGTCGAAGTAGTTCTCCAGTTCAACTCTTGCGCTGCCGTTCTCGTTCGACAGATCTTTAATGATGTGACCTTTCTCAAGCAGCGTGATACGGGTGGAAATGTCAACGGTATGCTGCAGATTATGACTGGAAATCAGGATGGTAGCACCTGTCTGCTGACGGTATTCCTTCAACTCGTGCTTCAGAATATTCTGACTCGAAGGATCGAGGAAATTGAAAGGCTCGTCGAGTATCACCAGCTTCGGACGGTTGAAGAGAGCCGACATGATACCTACTTTTTGCTTGTTACCTGCAGAGAGGTTTCGGATCAGTTTCTTATGCCCGAAGATCTCGCCACCTGCCAGTTTCTCAAAGTCCTTGATGCGTTCGTCAACCGCTTCCTGTGTCATGTTGGTAATCTTGCCGATAAAGGCGAAATACTCCTCAGGCGTCAGGAAGTCGATCAGGAAACCTTCATCAATATAGGCCCCAGTCGAGGCTTTCCATTCTTCCGACTCTGCTGGGTTCACACCGTCAATAGCCACCGCACCGCCATCAGGCTTCAACAGGTCGAGCATCATGCGGAAGAGGGTGGTCTTACCGGCTCCATTGTTACCTACTAAACCAAGGATATCCCCGTCGTTGATGGTCAACGAGGGGATATCACAGGCGATGGTCTCACCAAAAGTCTTCTTAAGGTCTGAAATAGTAATCATCATCGTTCAACCTTAATTTATACGATTCCTTTTCCGTGGCAGTTCTTGAATTTCTTGCCGCTTCCGCAAGGACAAGGATCGTTTCTTCCGGGTAATTTATCCTTGGTGATCGGTGTACGAGGCTGCTGGGCACGTGTGTCATGCTGAGCTGCTGCCTTCTGATTAGGATCAGTAAGCTGCTCCTCACCAATCTGCTGCTTGCTCTCGGTATATTGCTGACGCTGGGTGTGCTGCTCAGGCGCTGCCTCCTGCACCTGTTGCTGCATCTCAGGAATCTGTGCACGAGTCAGGATCGAGCAGATACGGTTGTACATCTCATTGATCATGTCATCCCAAACCTTGGCACTCTCCAGCTTGAAGATCAGCAACGGGTCTTTCTGCTCGTAGCTGGCGTTCTGCACAGAGTGCTTCAGTTCGTCGAGCTGACGCAGGTTCTCTTTCCAAGAGTCATCGATGATGTGAAGCAAGATACTCTTCTCAAACTCCTTCACTACCGACTTCGACTCTGTTTCGTAAGCCTCCTTCAGATTACAAGGAATATTGAACATACGACGACCGTCGGTCAGGGGCACCATGATACGCTCATACATCTGGCCCTGGTTCTCATAGACCTGCTTGATGATGGGGTTGGCAAGTGCCTGGATACGTTCCGTACGACGGTTGAAGTTGCCGATGGCAGCCTGGAAGGCATTCTCTGTAAGCACTTCACGAGGCTGGTTGATAAACTCATCGCTGGTGAAGGGCACCTCCATAGCGAGAATATGCAGGAACTCCTCCTTACAACCCTGATAATCGTTGTTCTCGATGATATTCACCACGCGATCCCAGATGATATTGGCGATATCCATACCGATACGCTCACCCATCAGGGCATGACGGCGCTTCTCGTAGATCACGGTACGCTGCTTGTTCATCACATCATCATACTCAATCAAGCGCTTACGGATACCGAAGTTATTCTCCTCAACCTTCTTCTGGGCACGCTCGATGCTCTTCGAGATCATCGGGCTCTCAATCATCTCGCCCTCCTTGAAGCCTAAGCGGTCCATCACAGAGGCGATACGCTCAGAAGCAAACAGACGCATCAGCTTGTCTTCGAGTGAAACATAGAAGACGGAAGAACCTGGGTCTCCCTGACGTCCGGCACGACCACGCAACTGGCGATCCACACGACGGCTCTCATGACGCTCTGTACCGATGATGGCCAGACCGCCTGCTTCCTTTACCTCAGGCGACAGCTTGATATCGGTACCACGACCAGCCATGTTGGTAGCGATGGTAACAGCACCAAGTCCATTGGTTGACTGACCAGCCAGTGCCACAATGTCTGCCTCCTTCTGGTGCAGCTTAGCGTTCAGCACCTGATGAGGAATCTTACGCATAGAGAGCATCTTCGACAGCAACTCTGAGATCTCCACAGAGGTGGTACCTACTAGGGTAGGACGACCGCTCTCACGCATCTTCACAATCTCGTCGATCACAGCGTTATACTTCTCACGGGCCGTCTTATACACACGGTCATCCTGGTCGTTACGGATCACAGGACGGTTGGTCGGAATCTCCACCACATCAAGTTTGTAGATATCCCAGAACTCACCAGCCTCAGTGATGGCAGTACCTGTCATACCTGCCAACTTGTGGTACATACGGAAGTAGTTCTGCAGGGTGATGGTGGCAAATGTCTGTGTGGCAGCCTCTACCTTTACATGCTCCTTGGCCTCTACAGCCTGGTGCAGACCATCGCTCCAGCGACGCCCCTCCATGATACGGCCTGTCTGCTCATCCACAATCTTCACCTCACCGTCGATCACCACATACTCGTCGTCCTTATTAAACATACAGTAAGCCTTCAGCAACTGCTGCAGGGTATGTACACGCTCACTCTGGATGGCGTAGTGATTCAGCAGCTCGTCTTTCTTGTCGAGGCGCTGCTCATCGGTGATGCCTGTCTCTGCCTCAAGAGCCGAGAGCTCAGAGGTGATATCAGGCAATACGAACAGCTCTGCATCGTTCACCTGCTTAGCCAACCAGGCTGTACCCTTATCTGTCAGGTCGCAAGAGTTGAGTTTCTCGTCCACCACGAAGTAGAGGGGCTCGATACACTCAGGCATACGACGGTTGTTATTCTCCATATAGATCTCCTCGGTCTTCAGCATACCAGCCTTGATACCTTCCTCAGAGAGATATTTGATAAGAGGCTTGTTCTTTGGCAGGGCCTTGTGAGAACGGTAGAGCGAGAGGAAACCTGCATCGAGCTTCTCCTGACCTTCCTTCTTGTTGCCTGCCTCAATCAACTTGTTACCTTCGCCGATCAGGTTCTTGGCTTCAGCCAGATACTGGGTAGCCAACTGGCGCTGAACACCCACGAGGCGCTCTACCAACGGCTGATACTCCTCGAACATCTGGTCATCACCCTTCGGCACAGGACCAGAGATAATAAGAGGTGTACGTGCATCATCGATCAACACGGAGTCAACCTCATCGACGATGGCGTAGTTATGAGAACGCTGCACGAGGTCGGCAGGTGATACTGCCATGTTATCGCGCAGGTAGTCGAAACCGAATTCGTTGTTGGTACCAAAGGTGATATCTGCCTGATATGCCTTGCGACGAGCCACAGAGTTGGGCTGGTGCTTGTCGATACAATCTACAGAGAGACCGTGGAACATATAGAGCGGTCCCATCCATTCAGAGTCACGCTTAGCCAGATAGTCGTTCACGGTTACCACATGTACACCATTACCGGTCAGGGCGTTCAGGAAGACGGGGAGGGTAGCCACGAGGGTCTTACCTTCACCAGTCGCCATCTCAGCGATCTTACCCTGATGGAGCACCGTACCACCAAAGAGCTGCACGTCGTAGTGGATCATCTCCCATTTCAGATCGTTACCACCAGCTGTCCAGTGGTTATGGTAGATAGCCTTGTCGCCATCAATCGTGATAAAGTCCTTCTTAGGATCACCAGCCAGCTCACGGTCGAAATCGGTAGCCGTCACAACGGTCTCCTCATTCTCGGCAAAACGGCGGGCTGTCTCTTTCACGATGGCAAAAACCTCAGGCATCACCTCGTCGAGTGCTTTCTCATAGATGTCAAGCACCTCTTTCTCAATCTTATCGATCTGTGCAAAGATGTCTGCACGCTCGTCAATGGGGGTGTCTTCGATAGTTGCCTTCAGTTCTGCGATACGGGCTTTCTGAGCATTTGCAGAATCCTGTACCTGTTTCTGCAACTCCTTCGTCCGCTGGCGGAGGGCATCGTTATCCAGCGATTCCACCTTTGCTGCAGCAGCCTTTGCCTGCTCCACAAATGGCTGAATCAGTTTCATGTCGCGGGAGGACTTATCTCCAAACAGCGACTTCAAAATCTTGTTGAAATTCATCTTTTTATCTTATTTTTATTGTTTACTACGTAAAAACGGGTGCAAAGATAGCACAAAATCAGCGAAAAACCAAAAAATATCTCAGTTTTTCCTAAAACAAGGGTTCAGATGTGCAGGCATTGGGAGCCCTGATGCGGATAGCCTTTGAAATCGTGGGGGCTATCCTGTCGGTGGTGACAGGCCTTTGAACACGGGTGGCTTTGACACTTGCACCATAGAAAATAATGGGGAAGGAAGGGGCTGAGAGCTGTGACAATTTGTCATAACCCGTATCTTCGTTCTGAATATGCCAGCCAGGAGCCACCTCAATCAGCAGATCACCGCAACGCTGCGGGTGATAGCTGTTACGAACTTTCTGGTCGGCATTGTTGTTGATCAGCTGTAAACCGCTATAGACCCGTTTGACACCAGCCAACTGACAGAGGAACTCCTGCGCACGCTGGATAATGTCGGTCATCCCGATGTGCTTGGTCTCCAATAGCTGATGGTTGAAGAAGAGCTGATTCTTATAGCTGGCCTCTATATACTGACCTTGCCCCCAGAGAGCGCCCAGATACATGTTCAGCAGATTGGCCGTGCGCTTCATCTCGAGGTTACCCGTAGGAATATGGTAGCGGGCATAGTCAATGGTTTCAGCACTGTAGCTGCCGGTGCTGGTAAGCATCACCAGAAGCTGCTCTTTGCCGATTTGCTTTTCCAATGTCGAGATGAGCGTGCCGATAGCCTGGTCTAACTGGATATAGCTGTCTGCGGATGTGCCGGCATCGTAGCTGAGGCACAGCAGGTCAGGCGTGTCGTCAGCGCCCAGTCGCTTGTCGTTGACGCAAGCAAGTGCCTTCGTTGTGATGTCGTGATTTATCGGGGTCTTGCTCTTTTTGCTGGGAGTAATGTATTCGCTACCGTCGGATACGTGTCCTGATGATAAGAACGCAGCTTCTTTGGTAGGGGCGAAGGCATAGATTTTCGCCGCTCCATCTGTCGCGATTTTTAATTCGTCTCCGATAGTCGTTACAGCCAGTTCTCCGTCAGTGCATCTGATGGGTTGCAGACTGCTTCTGTCGAGCCATTGAAGGCCCGTGATGCTATGGTAGAAAGGTGTCGAACCAGTAACGATGGTTGCAATGGCTGAGGCTCTGTCAGGATCGGCAAAAGGGTAGGAGGCATTCTCGAAGACGGTGCCCTCTGCCAGTAGCCTTAAGAACCCCTCTTCGCTGTAATTGGTGGCGAATGTCTCCAGATAATCGCTGCGCAGCTGGTCGATGGTGATGCTGACCACGAGCTTAGGAGCCTGTCGGGTGCCGACTTGCGCCTGAGCTCCTGCATGCCATCCCAGCACAGCCAGAAGCGTTATCGAGAGATAGAAATGATTTCTCACGCCTTTAATTTGAAATGTATCATTGATCTAAGCAGCAAACATAGTGCCACAATGATTATACCCTCTGCATAGTGCTGGAAGAGACTGCCAATCATATACAGCACAAACATGACTGCTAACAGGAGCCACCAGCGCGTGGATCGCCCTCTGATCACAGCAGGCAGGAACGCGAAGGGTAGTGGGTTGAACAATAGGATCTGCAGGTTGGTGCTCGTTGTGGGGTGCTGGGAGAACAGCATGACAAACAGTAATAATCCCACCAGCCCCTGTGCTACCATCAGCAGACAGTCCCAAAGCCTTAACGTCTTCTTCCTCCGCCATTCGTAGGCTATGATTACAATCGACAAGATGAGTAAGGCAGCGGCACATTCCGTTGGTGAAAACATAAAGTCGGGTTCAATTACCTGAACGCCTGGTGGAACGATGGTACGGCGCTCTTTTACCAGCGGACGATACTCGCCGTTGGCATAGATCTGGGCCCGGTCGAAATCGTATAGCAGATGCTCCGGCAGGAACTCCTGTTGTCGTCTGTCGGTGGCCATGTCAGCCTTCACACCCAGTAGCATGTCATTGCCGAAAGTTGCCCATGGATGGTTCCTTGTGCACACACCAACCATCTCTCTATACGATGGCGTAAAATCTTCACGCTCAGCGTATTCTATTTTTCCGTTAATGCATTGCTCGATGATATCTCTTGGTCTTGTCGAGCAGTTGTCGTAGAAGTAGTTGTAGCGGTAGATTCTGTTCTCTGGCTCGTAATTCTTGAGGAGTGCCATGAAGAGTCGTTGCTTCTCTTCTGTAGTCAGGTTAAGCACCTGTTCTGTCACGCTACTGCCTACACTTTGGTACTCCTGCATGAAGTAGTTCATAGGGATTACGCCCAACTCATAGTCGGTCAGGCCGAACACGAATCGCAGTACGAAATAAGGCTTCTGGAAGTTGAAGACGCCCCAGTTGAACGCCATGTCCTTATGCTCCCTGAGGTCATGCCATCGCAGGGCGGTATGACCATAAAGACTATAAATTTCCTCATGAGGGGAACATGTCAGCAGACTGACCTCCACAGAATCCATCGCATTCGCCTGAATGGAATCCTGAGCCATCACTTTTAGCGGCAGTATCATCAAAATGATACCTAAAAATGTACAAAAATCCTTTTTTAAATGTTTCACGATGCAAAAATAGCTTATATTTTGCACTAAAAAGCGTTTTATTCCAATTTTTTTCAATAATTTTGCACGCTGAAATGAATTTCTATAGAAATAAAGCGCAAAATATGAATAAATCTCTCTGTTGTCTTGCCCTGATGGTGCTGACAACTATGGGTGCCTCTGCACAGAGTGGCACGAATTCTCCTTATAGTCAGTTTGGCCTTGGCGATCTGGCCTTTCCGACTGTGGGCCAAAACAAAGGTATGGGTGGTGTAGGCTATGGTTTCCGTAAAGGAACTGAGGTCAATCCGATGAACCCTGCCTCTTATTCATCTATTGATTCACTCACCTTTATTTTTGATGCTGGACTGTCGGGACAGACGACGCATTACCGTGAGAAACTGGAGAAACTGGATGCCAGGAGTGGTGGCTTCGACTATGCTGTAGCTTCTTTCCGTGTCATCAAGCATCTGGGTGTCTCCGTTGGTATCATGCCGTATACCAATATAGGCTATAGTTATTATTCCAAGGAAGTGCTTAATGATGTGGATGCGATCATCCGTACCACCCATACCGGTTCTGGTGGTTTGAACCAGGTATACCTGGGAGCTGGTTGGCAGATCATCAAGCCGTTGTCCATCGGATTTAACTTTGCTTATCTCTGGGGAACCAACGAGCGTAGTGTGGCTACCAGCAGCTCTAGCGATGTGAATACCCTGACGAAGACCTATGTCACAACGGTCAATAACTATCGTCTCGATATCGGTTTGCAGTTTTCACAGCCATTGAGCAAGAGAGATATGATGACGCTGGGTGTTGTAGTGAGTCCGGGACATAATACGGGTGCCGACCCAGAGTGTATCATCACCAACAGAAAGTCAACGACAGGTCAGAGAGACTCTTTGACGTATAAGCTCGACGATGCCATCGAGCTGCCGTGGACCTATGGTGTGGGATTGGCTTACCAGCATGGCGCCTCTTTCCGCATGGGTGTCGATTACCAATTGCAGAAGTGGGGTAGCCTCGTGATGCCGGAGTTTGTTGAAGGCATCGACGGAAAGGGTGACTATCAGCTGAAGACTGGCTTGCTGAAGGACATGCACCGTGTGAATGTAGGTGCAGAGTGGCTCCCCAATGCCAACAGCATAAAGTTCTTCAAACGCGTGCGTTATCGTATCGGTGCCGGTTATGCTACACCTTATTATTATATAAATAATGGTGATGGCCCCAAGGAGTATCATGTCAGCCTGGGCTTCGGCATACCTATCATGAACAATTACAACCACCGCTCTATACTGAATATCAGCGCAGAATGGCAGCGCCGTTCGGCTGTTAATCTGGTTAAGGAGAATACGTTCCGCATCAACATCGGACTTACTTTCAACGAGAGATGGTTCGCAAAATGGAAGGTCGATTAATTCTTGCCGCAGTCATCCTGACGGCGCTCACAGCCTGTGGTGGCGATGTGAAGGAGCATACTGCTCCTCCCATCTACGACCGCGACTCTGTGTCGATGATGACATCTTATGGTGTCAATACACTGATCAGTGACTCTGGCGTCATCAAATATCGCATTGTCACGGAGCGTTGGGATGTGAACGTCGTGCGTCAACCGTCGCGGTGGACTTTCGAGAAGGGCGTGTTCTTCGAGCAGTTCGACGAGAAGTTTCATGTGCAGGCCTATATCCAGGCCGACACCGCCTGGTATTATGACCAGAAGAAGCTCTGGCACCTGCGCGGAAGGGTGCGCATCCGTAATATCAACGGACTGATATATACCAGCGAGGAGCTCTTTTGGGACGGCATGGCCCACGAGCTTTATTCCAACGTCTTTTCAAAGGTTGTAACGCCTGAGCGGTCGATGGAAGGCTCTTATTTCCGTAGTGATGAAAAGATGCGCCACTATCTGGTCAGCAATTCCAAGGGATCGTTTGAGCGTGAAGACATGACAGGTGAGAACAAGGCTGCTGAGGAGCAACCTCAGAATCCTGCCGATACAGCAACGGTGGAGGAACCCGTTGTTCGTCAGGCAGCACAAAAACATAGGAGGAGCGCACAATGACATTACACATTATCTGGCTCATCGTCACATTACTGGCATCAGCCTTCTTTTCAGGCATGGAGATCGCTTTCGTCTCCAGCAATCGCCTGCTGGCTGAGATGGACAAGGAAAAGAACGGCCTGTCGCAGAAGGCCATCTCCATCTTCTATCAGCATCCCAACAATTTCGTCTCTACGATGCTGGTGGGCAATAATATCGCACTGGTCATCTACGGTATACTCTTTGCCAAGATTTTCGACCACACGCTGTTCTATGCCCTGAGCGACGGCATTCGCGTCACCTGCGATACGCTGCTTTCTACGATTATTGTGCTCTTTACGGGCGAGTTTATGCCCAAATCCATCTTTAAGAATAATCCGAACACGCTGCTCACGGTGTTTGCCGTTCCGGCTTATCTGTGCTATGTGATACTTTATCCCATCTCTCGCTTTTCCACCCTGATGGCTCGTGGACTGCTTCGTCTGCTGGGTATCCACATGAACAAGGATGCCGGTGAACACGAGTTCACCAAGGTCGATCTCGACTATCTTGTGCAGAGCAGCATCGATAGCGCCTCTCACGATGAGGAGATCGGCGAGGAGGTGAAGATCTTCCAGAATGCTCTCTATTTCTCGGAGACCAAGGTGCGCGATTGTATGGTGCCCCGAACGGAGATCGATGCCGTAGAGGATACAACCACGATTGGCGGACTCCAGCAGGTGTTTGTCGAGAGCGGTCACAGTAAGATTATCATCTATCATGATGATATCGACCATATTACGGGCTATGTCCACTCCAGCGATATGTTCCGACTAACCGACATTCAGGTCGATGCCACACTCAACAGCCTGAGTGACACGCTGTTGCGCAGCATCTCCTTTGTGCCTGAGAGTATGCTGGCATCCAAGCTGATGCGTATGCTCATGCAGCAGAAACGCTCATTGGCAGTGGTCGTCGATGAGTTTGGCGGCACCAGCGGCCTGGTGTCACTCGAGGACATCATGGAGGAGATTACGGGTGAGATAGAGGACGAGCACGACAACTCCAACCATGTGGCCAAGCAGATCAACGAGAAGGAGTATGTGCTATCGGCCCGTCTGGAGATTGAGAAGATCAACGAGATGTTCGAACTCAATCTGCCGGAAAGTGACGAATATATGACACTTGGAGGACTCATCCTCCACAAATACCAGTCGTTCCCCAAACTCAACGAAGTGGTTAGGATCGACGGCTTTGAGTTCAAAATCATCAAGAATACCGCCACAAAAATCGAGTTGGTACGCTTAAAGGTGGTATAAAGAGTTGTTTTTTGCCGAAAAATTTCGTCGTTTCCGGTAAATTTTGTAATTTTGTGCCCGATTTGTGCGTACTCACGTGCGCCCGTGTCAATCAAAATAGAATAAAATTCAATAAAAATAATAGTCAAAAATGGCAGCATTAGGAAAAATCAGAAAGAGAGGCGTCGCGCTGGTGATCATCATCGGCCTTGGCCTTTTCGCCTTCATTGCTGAAGAGGCTTTCCGTTCTTGTGAAGCAACCAAGAACCAGCAGCGTCAGCAGGTACGACTACCAGGAAGTGCTAAAGATGACCCAGGGTGTAGAGAATTTCACCGAGGAGCAGCTCAACAGCATCAAGGACGAGGTTTGGAACGAGTACGTCAACGAGCAGATCATTGCTCATGAGACAGAACTGCTCGGTCTTACTGTAACCGATGAGGAACTGCAGAACATCATGAAGGAGGGTACCAACCCCATGCTTCTGCGTTCACCGTTCGTCAATCAGGAGACTGGCCGTTTCGATGCCACCATGCTCACGAAGTTCCTCGCCGACTACAAGCGTAGCCTGAAGAACTCTCAGCTGGCAGAGTCTTACGAGAAGGTCTATAAGTACTGGCAGTTCATCGAGAAGCAGCTCCGTCAGCAGACGCTTGCTCAGAAGTATCAGGCACTTCTTGCCAACTGTCTGATCTCTAACCCCATCTCAGCCAAGATGGCTTTCGAGGGTCAGAATCAGGAGAGCGACATCCAGCTGGCTTCTATGCCTTACTCTTCAATCAACGACAACGACGTGAAGGTTGATGATGCTGATCTGAAGTCAAAGTATGAGGCTGAGAAGGAGATGTTCAAGCAGACCGTTGAGACTCGCGACATCAAGTACGTAAGCTTCCAGGTGGTTGCTTCTGCAGCCGACCGCAAGGCGCTGATGACGACGATGGTTGATGCTTCACAGAAGCTCCAGAGCGGTGCTAACCCTGCTGAGGTTGTTCGCAAGGCCCAGTCACAGTTCCCTTACACTGGTCTCGCTGCCACCAAGCGCGCTTATCCCTTTGACATAGCAGCCAAGCTCGATTCAATGGCTGTAGGTCAGACCACAGCACCTTTCGAGACCAAGGGCGACAACACGCTGAATGTAGTGAAGCTCATTTCTAAGACTCAGATGCCCGACAGTATCGAGTACCGTCAGATCCAGATCGGTGGTGCTACCGCCGAGGCAGCTCATAAGACAGCTGATAGCGTCTATACCGCTCTGAAGGCAGGTGCCGACTTTGCCGAGCTGGCTAAGAAATACGGTCAGACAGGTGATTCACAGTGGCTCACCTCTGCTATGTATGAGAACAGCAACACGATGGATGAGGAGTCTAAGAACTACCTGAACGCCATCAACAACCTGGCTGTAAACGACGTGAAGAACCTCGAGTTCACTCAGGGTAACATCGTTATCCAGGTTCTCAACCGTAAGGCTATGGTCGATAAGTATGATGTAGCTGTTATCAAGCACACCATCGATTTCTCAAAGAGCACCTATTCAGATGCCTACAATAAGTTCAGCCAGTATGTGAGCGAGAACAAGACGCTTGCCGATCTTGAGAAGAACGCTGCTAAGTTCGGTTTCAATGTTCAGGAGCGCAAGGACCTCTTCAACTCTGAGCACAACGTAGCTGGTCTGCGTGCCACCCGTGAGGCCATGAAGTGGATCTTCGATGCCAAGGAGGGTGAGGTAAGTCCTCTGTATGAGTGCGGCAACAACGACAATCTGCTGGTTGTGGCTATGACCAAGATCCATCCCGTAGGTTATCGTTCACTCGATGCTGTGAAGGATATCCTTCGTCAGGAAGTGATTCGCGACAAGAAGTTCGAGCAGCTCAAGGCGAAGCTCGCAGGTGTTGCCGACATCGCTGCAGCTGAGGCCAAGGGTGCCCGCATCGACTCTGTCAACCAGATCACCTTCTCTGCTCCTGTATTCGTTCAGGCCACAGGTGCCAGCGAGCCCGCTCTCGCAGGTGCTGTTGCAGCCAGCAAGCAGGGTGATTTCAGCAAGGCAGTCGTAAAGGGTAACGGCGGTGCTTACCTCTTCAAGGTACTGAAGAAGTCAGAGCGCCCGGGTGCTAAGTTCGACGAGAAGGTTGCCGAGCAGCAGCTCCAGCAGCAGGCTATGCAGGCTGCCGGTCGCTTCCTGCAGGAGCTCTATCAGAAGGCCGATGTCGTCGACAACCGCTATCTGTTCTTCTAAGTCAATACACATTATTATATATAAAGAGAGGCGTTCCGTTATGGAATGCCTCTTTAAAATTTAAAAAGATGAAGGGACTCCATATAATTTTCCTGCTGTGTGTGCTGTCGATGACAGTGCAGGCGCAGGATAGTCAGAATAACAAGTTGATTTATTGCAGCTGCTCTCGTACTCATCATGGGCTGCCAGCTGGTGAGATCAGTCGTAGCTATTACGAACTGATAGCCGACGAGGGGGCTGCGCCTAAGGTGGTCTATTGTGAAATCAGGGACGGTGAGCCTGAGAAGACAGAGTATCCCGCTACCGAACAAGATGTTGCCAACCTGTATCAGAAGTTGCATGATATGGGAGCCTTCGAGCTCGATGGCTACCATGTTGACGAGGCCATGACGGGCGGCTCAACCTATCGCATATACATGGAATTCTCTAATGGTAATAAGGTGAACGCCACTTGGTTTACCCACGATCCCAAGCCCCTCGCAGCGGAAACATACGCCGTCATCCTAACAACCCTCAGAGCCATCACTCAGCCGTAACAAAAACGTAAAAAAACAGCTCACAATGAACGTTATTCGCAGAATAATACGTACCTTTGCACCGTGCTAAGCATAATATATAATATGAAAAAGATTCTAACGACGCTTCTTCTTTTATCCGTACTGGTTCTGACGGTGGGGTGTACAGGGAACGGAACATCGAATGACGAGAAGGTTAAAGCCACTTGGCAGAGGTACCATGAGGCCTATCGTGCTAAGGACCTGAACCGCGCCCTGTCTATTCTCGACAGCATGGAGACGGAGAAGATCATCAGCACGCCAAAGGCCGACTACCTGCGTGGACTCAACTACGACCAAGGCTGGCAGATGAAGATAGCAGAGCATCTTTATAAGAAAGCCTACGAAGGCTATGCCTCAGATCCTTCACAGGATTGGTATACCTATACCGATGCTGGCTATCGTTGGGCATGTCTGCGTTTCGGTCGGGGCGATACTGAAGGTGCCCTGAGCGTCATCACCGACCTGCTGCATCAGGCGGAAGGAAACGAGGCATTCCCCAAAAGGGTCGAGTCTGCTTTGCTGATGCTGATGGCAGATGCCCAGTTGCAGCTGCAGCACTACGACGAGGCTAAGCTCTCGGGGCAGAAAGCTTACGAGGCAATACAACAAAACGCCGATCATAAGAACCGGGAAGGCTGGGATATAGCCTGGGCCTGTATGAATATTTCTGATATTCACCACACAACAGGTGATATTGAAGGTGCTCTGGCATGGCTTGACCGCTGCGCACAGGGGTTAGCCCTCGCTGAGCAAGAGCATGACGACTCGCTGGTGATTGAGGAATGGAAAGGCCATGTTGCCCTCGTGCGGGCACTGTACCTGCAAGAATCGGGTCATGCAGCCGAAGCAGCCGCCACTTACGCTGCCATTCCCCAAAGTCGCCTGATGGAGCCAAGAGGCTATACCGAGGCGGCCGAATACCTGATGGCGGCAGGTAGCTATAATGAGGCAGCCTATTGGTATGAGCAGCTCGACAGCACCTATCTGGCTACCGATGGTGCCAAGATGACATTCGACAACATCGCCGCCCGTCTCTCTCCACGCTACTCAGCCTACCGCAAGATTGGCAGGAATGCCGATGCACTGGTACTTGCCGACAGTATCAGTGCTGCCATCGACTCTGCTCTCGTCTGGCAGAAGCAGAACGATGCGTCCGAACTGGCGGTCATCTATCAGACCCACGAAAAGGAGTTGGCGCTGAACGAAGCTAAAGGCGAGACTCGCATCCATCGTATTCTGCTTATTGCGGCCCTCCTCGTCATCCTACTCATTGGTTACCTGTTCTGGCGTGCACGCAAATATAACAAGGTGCTCCTTGAGAAGAACCGCCGATTACTGGCTGATATAGAGCAACGCGTGCAGGAGCAGCAGCAGGCCATCGAGCAGTTAAAAGCAGAGTCTGAAGAAAACCTGACAGCGAATCAACAGCTCTTCCGCCGCATCTGCGATCTCATGGATGGTCCCGACCATATCTATACCGACACCGATTTGGATCGCAACCGCCTGGCACAGCTCCTCGGCACCAATGAGCACTATGTCACCGATGCCATCAGCACCTGTACCGATGGTAAGAGCGTAAGCGGCTTCCTCAACGAGTACCGCCTGCGCTACGCCGCCCGACTGCTGGCAACCACAACAGATGCCGTGACCATCATTGCCGAACTCTCCGGATTCTCTCGCAGCTCATTCTTCCGCGTCTTCAGTGATGCCTATGGCATGTCGCCATCAGAATATCGCAAAGTCGCGAGGACTCCGAGCTTGCTCGCCTGAGCACCCACGGAGCGCAAGAAGTGAAGCCTGGCAGTCTATGTCAGGCTTATTTTTTCACGTTTTGAGACTCTTTTTTCCTATCATGGGACTGTTGTTTTTCAGAGTCTTTGTAATTTTGCCGTCGAAATCAAATCACAAAGCGTATGGATATAACACTTGTCTTCACAGTTGCTCTTGCTGCCGCCTTCGTCGTGGTGGCGCTCGTACTTGTGGTCATTATTATATACCAGCGTTGGCGCATTGGCGACCAGAACGTCTTCATTGAGCGCTTCATCCGTCAGAACGAAGAACAGCGCCAGAAGCTGAAAAGAGCAGGAATCATCTAAGTAAGATTACCAACCAATTAAAATATATAAGAAAAGAAAATGAAAAAGCTTTTAATGACACTCGCAGCCGTCCTTTGCAGCATCACAATTGCCTCGGCTCAGGATGCCCAGGAGGGTAGGAACCAGATCTACAACATTACCTTAGGTATCGTGGACTATGCCCACCACAATGAGAAGATGTCAACGGGTGAGGCTGTTGGCAAAGTACTCGCTGGTGTACTGACCGGCCAGACTTCGGTGCAGGCTACAAAGTATGAAGAGGACGTGAAGAATGCCATCATCAAGGGACTGTCTGGTGCCTACCGCTTCCGTTACAATGATGGGCTACTCCGTATTGACGACATTGCAGGGGAAGGTAACCTCTTGGTAGATGCCCTCATCACCAACATCCAGACGAAGTCGAGCAGCCACACATGGAAGGACAAAGAAGATAAGACGCACGTTTCCACCACCTATACGGGAATATGCGAGGTCATGCTTACGATCAAGGATGCAAAGACAGGTGAAGTGATAGCCAACCCCACGATGGGTGGAAGTGGAATGAGCAGTTCCAGCTACGATACTGAGGACGGGGCCATACGCGAGGCTATCGCGAGACTATCGAGCCATATTACCACTTGGCTCAACCAATACCGCCCGTTAGAAGCTAACATCCTCGAAGGCTCCACAGTCAAGAAAGACAAGCAGAAGGAAGTTTACATCGACCTCGGTAGCAGCGAGGGTGCGTTCGTCGGGCTCCACATGGGCGTCTTTGTGGTGAAGACCATTGCAGGTCGCGAAGCCAAGTCGCAAATCGGCAAACTGAAGATCCTGGCAGTGGAGGGCGACGACATCAGCCTCTGTAAAGTGCAGAGTGGTGGCAAGGATATCAAGGCTGCTCTCGATGCCGGTCAGCAACTCCTCGTTATGACCATCGACAAATAATATATCAACACATTTTATCAACATTAAATTAATAAGACAATGAAAAAGATTATGAAGCATGCAGCCGTCCTTTGCTGCGCAATCACCATGAGCCTTACATCGTGCTCACAGTATGACAACCCAAGCGATCCGTCAACGAAGCCCGTTACGATGGCAGATGTTGTGACGCTGAACACTGCACCGCAGTCTTTCTACAAACTCGACACCAAGGAGATGTTGCCCATCTATGTTGCAGTCAACAGTGCCTACAAGGACGCGAGAGGCAACACAAAGTTCTACGATCTCTCCAAGGTTAAAGAGGTCAATGTATCAGCATCTAACGACATGTTTATTGTCGATGCCAGTCATCTGGCTGAAAACGGCTATATCAAGCTGACCCCCGACCCTGATAATAGTGAAATTAAGAGCATGATAGATATTGTAGAGAACTACGGTGTCTATAAGATTTCAGGAGGTTTTACGGTTGAGCTGATCAATGATAAAGGCGAGAAGCTGGTATCAGATCTTGATTATACTTATCTGGCGAAAAACGAGCAGAAAGAGGTGCTGAGCATCAAACAGTCTGACCTGGATGAGAACAACCGACTGGTTCTCGAGCCTGCCGTCATTGCGCAGTATGATCTCGGCGAGTGGCCAAACAACAGGAAAGGTGATTTCTCGAAAGCCGAGTTAGATGGTTTCTTCGAAGCAGAAATCACTGCTGACGGTAAATTAGTCGTCACTACCGATGGCTTAACAACAACTCCTGATGAACCTGACACGCTTACCTTGGAATTCACTCGCAGCCTTACCGGCAGCCCCCATCCGATGCTTCCTGAAGGCGATGGCCTCATGGTGAACTTCCGCTATGAGCTGGAACTGAACATCAGCGAATAAACAATTTAATACATATCATTTAATTAATTACTTTACAACAATGAAAACAAAAAAGATTTTATTTGCCTTGTTCGCAATGGTATGCGTGATGGCAGCAAGTGTGACTTTAACAGCCTGTGGCGGTGATGACGACGATGAGACTAATGTTGAGTATAATTTAGGATTCTCTTATATGAGTGGAGATCTTGCTGAGATGACTTATATTGATAATACCTTTAAGTCTGCTATCGGCGTTTCTGAAGACACTTTCACTTATCCTGCTGGAGAAGAGAAGTTGAAAGCTGCCTGTGAACAGGCTGCCAAGCAACTTGACAATCATGCCTTTTCAGGGAAATACACTTATGATGTGAGAAAGTTCTCAAATAAAGGCGTATCAACCTTCTATCAGTGGTCTAACAAATAAGTTATAAACTCACAGCCCCGCTGCTATCACAAGCAGTGGGGCAATTAATGATTTTGTTCATCGACAAGCACCAGGCAGGGGTGTGCTATTTTTTATAAGAACGATTTAAAAGACAAACATGATGAAGTACAAGCTATTCCTCCTTGGAGCGCTGCTCCTGATGCTCTCAGTTACCTCGTGTCGCCAGGAGAGCGATGCCCTATATAGCTATGGTCATAACGATTATTTGAGATTCCAGGAAGCCGATGAAAGCTATGCGGGCGAGTTTAAACTGTTCTGGAATGCTATGAACCAGAACTATCCGCTCTGGGACTATGAGCGTGAATTCGGCCTCGACTGGGATGCCGCCTACGACGAGTTCCTGCCGCGTTTTGAGGCCCTCGATGAGCGGCTCGAAAACGACGAGGAGATCACTGATGAGGAATATCAGAGCCTGATAGAAGACCTTGTGCGTCCCTTTCATGAAGGTCACATGGCGGTTGTCTTCCGTAATCACAGCACAGGTAACGATATCACTGTCATTCCTTCTGCTTTGCGTATCTACGATCGTGATGATTTCAAGGCATCTTCTTACTTCTTCTCCAGTCTTTCTTACTATCAGGATGAGGGTCGCAGTAGCCACTACCTGTCCGCTTCGACCGAAGTTGAAACCGTTGTGAGATGGTTCTTGGATCGTTATGATAAGACCTATGGGTGGGGCTATGTGCTGGATCGTATCGAGACGCTTTCAGCCAAGGAAGCCGCTG
>CACZTJ010000052.1 GCA_902784065.1 uncultured Prevotellaceae bacterium
AAGCAACTCTATAGGCGACGATCCCGAAATAGCTTTTACCTTCCGGTAAAGCTGGACACGGCTGAGGTTCATAGCTGCAGCCAGATCATCGACACTCAGGTCACTATTAGCCAATCGCGCCTCAACCACGTCCTTGAAGCGTACAATAAAGAGAGGCTCTGGCGTTTCTGCCTGTTCTGATTCTTCAGCTTCCGATGGGGCTGGTTCTGGAGATTCTGATGGAGCCGGTTCTGGAGACTCTGACGCCTTTAGCTCTTCGGGCACTTCCATTTTCCACAGATTATTAACCATGCGTTCACGCTGTGCAGAGATCTTACTACGGTGATAGAGGAAAAACAGTACCATTGTCAACAGCAACAGAGCAATCAAGATCAGGGCCATAAGCGTAATGGTGCGCTGTGTGGCAAGTTGCTTCAGATAACCACTGGCCTGCATCTGCAACTTATCCAGATTCTGTGCCTGACGCGCCACTTCGTCACTCTCCAGCAGCAATACATTAGCATTATCGTGGGTAACAAGGGCTGAAGTCAGCAAGGTCTCTTTCGGATAGGGCTTACCTTCCAAGATGTCAAGCGCTAACTGCAAGAGCAAATCACCACGTGTAGGATAGATATAGGAGGCATCGAGCAATGAGTCACGAACCTGACGGATACCACCGTTCTCACCAGGCAGGCCGTCGATACCACAGAAGAGAGGCATTTTCACTTGGCGCTCTTGGAAGGCCTTACGGGCCCCCATGGCAGAACGGTCGTTATGTCCAAACACGACATCTATATCGTTCAGGTCTCCCTTGTAGTCTTTCACCACCTGATAAGCAGTCGGCTCTGTCCAGTCTCCTTGAAGCATCGTCACCACCTTAACCTCTGGATGCTGGGCCAAGGCATCATGGAAACCTTTATGACGCTCCTCTGCGGGCGAAGAGCCTTTCAGTCCTTCTACTTCCAAGACTTGCCCCTTGCCATTGAGACGCGACACAACATACTCACCCATCATACGCCCCATTTCATAGTTATCAGCACTCACAAAGGCCGTATATTTCTGAGAGTCGGTCTTCCGCTCAAATACAATCACGGGGATACCCTTATCATAGGCGCGATCAATAGCTGAAGAGACTGAAGAACGCTGATTGGGAGCCACAATCAATAACTGGATGCCGCTCTCCACCAGACTATCAATCTGCTGGATCTGCCGCTTAGAGTCATCATGTGCTGTGGCAAAGCGCAATTCCACCCCATCATGAAAATTGGACTCCATTTTCATCTCGGCATTCTGCCAATTGCGCCAGATATCTTCCGAACACTGAGATACACCTATTACATAATGTGGTTTCTCCCCAGAACAGGCGATCATCAATATCACGCACCATCCCAAGAGTAAATTGGAATAATCTGTTGCTTTTTGCGAAAAAAAGGCTATCTTTGCAAACAAATTATAGAGATTATGCTACCTTTCTTCAAGAAAAAACCAATAACCGGCTATCCAAAGTCCTTTGCCCGACGACTCACTTGGCGTATCATGCTCAGGATGATCATCATCATGATTATCCCAGTTTATCTACTTTTCTTTTTAACCTATGGAATCGTGAAAGTTGGTGCATTTAGCATCTGTGAACGTGTGTTGAAAGGTGAGAAAGAAGAGGTACGACGCATCACATCTGACCTCTATATGGCTGCAACCAATACGGCACCCTTCATTGAAGAGAATCTGGACAATGCCGATAAGATGTATGACATCATGAACCGGATGCTCAAGCTGAACCCATACATGCGCAGCTGTGGTATCTATTTTGTTGAAGGGTATTATCCCAAGAAAGGGCGCTTGTTTGCCCCCTATGCTAGTCGGCGTGACAGTATTATCTATGAGTCGCAGGATGCATGCGATCAGGGCAATGACTATGTGAAAGCCGAATGGTTCAAGGAGGCAACTTCCAGTGAAAAAGGCTACTGGGCAAAACCCTTCCTCGACAATGACAGTGCCAAGTCACCATTGGTATCATACCTGTTACCCATCCATGATCAACAGCACCGCACTGTGGCCGTATTAGGAGTCGATCTGTCGCTTTCCTGGTTGAACGAGAAGATGCAGCCAACACGTGCTATAAATTGGGAAAATCCAAAGGTGTGGAACCCTGAATATCAATTATATTTCTTCATGACCGATAGCACGGGCACCTTGTTAGTTCACCCTGACACGAAGCGCCTTGTCGTTGAGAATATGCAACCCTATATCAATGATTATAATACGAGTTGGGGACATCTGTCCGTCGCTGATAGTCATGAAGAACAAAAAGTGGTAGAAGGTGTAGAGACGCTCCTCTGCAGGCAGGTCGTAAAATACACGGACTGGAACATCTGTTTGGTGATGCCCCTATTCTTTATAAATGTTGTAGGGTACGCTATTGCGGGCATCGCCATCATGTTCATCCTCTTAGGCCTGTTGGTAGTCTATTTCTTTGGCCGCAGATCCATCAAGAAAGTTGTCAACCCGCTACAACAATTGTCAGAAACAGCCGACGAGGTGGCAAAGGGTAACTTCAAAACAGTATTGCCTCCGCTGAAAAGTCACGATGAGATCCATCATCTGCGCGACTCGTTTGCCAAGATGCAGCAGTCTCTGACACAATATGTGGAGGATCTTCAAACTGCTACAGCTCAGAAAGCTGCTATCGAGAATGAGATGAAGGTGGCTCACGACATCCAGATGTCGATGCTGCCTAAGACGTTCCCTCCCTACCCTGAGCGTAGTGACCTGGATATCTTTGGTTCGCTGACACCAGCTAAGGGTGTTGGTGGCGACTTGTTCGATTTCTACATCCGCGACGAGCAGCTGTTCTTCTGCATCGGTGATGTATCGGGCAAGGGTATTCCGGCTTCTCTCTATATGGCCGTTACGCGTTCTTTGTTCCGCAATATCTCCCAACATGTATCAAAGCCCGAGCAGATCATCAACGCTTTGAACCAGGCACAGTCTGAAGGCAACGACACCAATATGTTCGTCACCCTCTTCGTGGGTGTACTCGATCTGAAGACTGGTAAGTTGTGTTACTGCAATGCAGGTCATGATGCGCCATTACTCTTAGGCAGCGAGGTTACAATACTGCCTTGTGAGTGTAATCTGCCTATCGGCGTCATCGCTGATTTCAAGTTCGAGCAACAGGAGACCACTCTTGAGCGACCTTCTACCATCTTCCTCTTTACCGATGGACTGAACGAAGCTGAGAATATCGATCACGCCCAGTTTGGCGATGAACGCATCAAGAACATTGCCGAGGCGCTGATATCCAACGGACAACTGGAGCCCATGCAGGTTATCAGGCACATGACAGATTCTGTCCACACCTTTGTAGGCACTGCCGAACAGAGCGATGACCTCACGATGCTGGCGATAGAGCTTAAATAATAAGAAAAACGGGGAACCATATGGCTCCCCGTTTCTTTTTTATGCTATCTAATTAGTCGGTAATCAGATTTTCACCTGTCATGTCTGCAGGCTGCTCCAAGCCCATGATGTGCAGGATAGAAGGAGCAACATCAGCCAGACGACCATCCTTCACTGTAGCGCTATTGTTATTGGTTACATAGATGAAGGGAACGGGGTTCAGTGAGTGAGCGGTATTAGGCGTACCATCGGGGTTGATGGCGTTATCGGCATTACCGTGATCGGCAATGATGATAGCCTCGTAATCGTTAGCCTTAGCAGCCTCGATGACCTCGCGAACGCAGTTATCAACGGCCCATACAGCCTTGGCGATAGCGTTATAGACACCAGTGTGGCCCACCATATCACCGTTAGCGAAGTTAACTACGATGAAGTCGTACTTAGCCTCGTTGATAGCAGCAACCAGCTTGTCCTTCACCTCGTAGGCACTCATCTCAGGCTTCAGGTCATAGGTAGCTACCTTCGGACTTGGAACCAGAATACGATCCTCGTTCTCGTATGGAGCCTCGCGACCACCATTGAAGAAGAAGGTCACGTGAGCATACTTCTCAGTCTCAGCGGTATGCAGCTGCTTCTTGCCCTGCTTGCTCAGATATTCGCCCAGGGTATCCTCTACGTTCTCCTTGGGGAAGAGGATGTGAACACCCTTGAAGTTTGCATCGTATGGGGTCATGCAGTAGTACTGCAGTCCAGGGATGGTCTTCATACCCTGCTCAGGCATATCCTCCTGAGTCAGCGCGATGGTCATCTCCTTGGCGCGGTCGTTACGGAAATTGATGAAGATGACGACGTCGCCCTCCTCGATCGTACCATTTACTGAGGCATTGTGGATGGGCTTGATGAACTCATCAGTTACACCCTCTTCGTAGCTCTCCTCCATGGCCTTCACCATATCAGTGCTCTGCTTACCAACGCCTTTCACGATCAGGTCGTAACCTTCCTTCACGCGCTCCCAGCGCTTATCGCGGTCCATCGCATAGAAGCGACCTACGATACTGGCGATGGCTGCATCGTTGGCAGCACAAACATCAGTAATCTGCTTGATGAAACCAATACCAGAATGAGGATCGGTATCACGACCATCCATATAGCAATGTACAAACACCTGATTCTTCAGACCATAGGCCTTACCAATCTCGATGAGCTTGAAGAGGTGATCGAGGCTTGAGTGTACACCACCATCACTGGTCAGACCCATCAGGTGCAGCTTCTTATTGTTCTCCTTAGCATAGGTGTAAGCAGCCTTCACCTGGGGGTTCTCCATGATAGAGCCGTCCTTGCAGGCGCGGTTGATCTTAACAAGGTCCTGGTACACGATGCGTCCAGCACCGATATTGAGGTGACCCACCTCAGAGTTACCCATCTGTCCGTCGGGCAGACCAACGTCCTCACCAGAGGCCATCAGTTGAGAGTGAGCCGAAGTAGCTGTTAACAGATCGAGGTAAGGCGTTGGTGTATTGAAGATCACATCACCCTTACCATGCTTACCGATTCCCCAACCATCGAGAATCATCAAAAGTGCTTTCTTTGCCATAATCTTATTACTTTTTAAACGTACGTTCTTTAATTGCGCTGCAAAGGTACAAAAACTTTGTGAATTAGTGGCATGATTGCTTACCTTTTTATTTTTATTGGCTAAATGATGCAAAAATCCTAAACTCCTAAACATCTAAATACCTAAATAAAACAAAAGGGCATTTAATCGAAAATATTGCTACCATTAAATGTAGCAATTGCTAGCATTAAAGGTAGCAAAAATTCCCTCGTGGGGGAACAAAAATTCCCTCGTGGGGGAGCAAATTATTCACCTTTCATCCACTCTGTAACAGTGGTGCTAGTGTGTCTCTTGAAGGCGGCGCTGAAGGTGCTATAGCTGTGGAAACCGCTTTGCTGGGCAAGCATGATGGCCGTTGTGGGGGGCGTCGTATCTTTATTCTCACGATAGATACGGATAAAATGCTCGATGCGCAAGCGGTTGATATAAGCATTATAAGTGATGCCCTGCTGGGCAAAGTAGGCACTGAGGTATGTGCGGTTAGTGCCAATGATGGTGGCAAGCTGTTGGAGGGTGAGGTCATGCTGCAAGTAGTACTGCTTGTCCTCACAGTTTTGCTTCAGCAGCGTTCCAATATCAATGCCCTTAAGCTCTTCTTCCTTCTCTTCGTCTATGGGATCGAGCTGTTGCAGCGTCTCTACGCGCCAAAGCAGGAAGCCCACGATGAGCAGTGTGGCAAACTGTGACAGATACTCCTTTGCCAATTCGCCTGCATTAGTGGTGTAAGCCTCATAAACAACAGAAAGAATCGTTACGAGCAACATACTCTGCCACACCTCTTTATGCTCCAGATCGGCATAGTTCTCACGAAGCCATCGGTTATATTTCAGCAATGCATATATATAATATACGATAAAGATGAGTATGATAGCAATCTGCCAGTAATCCGCTATTTCAAAGAGGTAGAACGGATCGTGTTTAGCGATTCCAATGGCAGAAATCACAATGATAGGCACATGAGCCAGGACCCAAGGCCAAAGCCTGTGCTGGCGATCCTGTAATACTGACAGCAGAACAGCCATCATAAGCGGTACAAGCGTGATACGGTCGAGCGTGATGGTAACGATGTTACGGATCAGTCTGTCGTCCGTCAACCAATGGACACCAAGCACATACCACCACACGTGGCTCAACGCAGCCATAATAAAGAAAGCAGCCGTCCACAAGCGCAGAGCATCCGGTGGTGTGATGGCAGGAGCAATGGCATTAACGCGCCTCAGCCACAGATAAATGCCTACAGCGAAGGTCAACATAGCCACTCCACCGTAAAGCATCAGGAAAATATAGTCTTGAAGACTCTGGTATCCGTACATGAGTGCAAAGGTACTCATTTTTTTCAATTTGTGGATATGATGGACTTTCAAAATTTACAAAAGTGTTTCAGAAATCACAAAAATATCAATTTCCCCCCTCCGATGAACTTATCAACAAGCACTTTCTCGCATAAAATGACTACCTTTGCACTGCACAAATGATTAGTTAGTAATATGATTCAAAGGAAAAAGATTGTTAGACCTGCTTTTTTAAAAGAAGGAGACAAGGTTGCTCTTGTATCGCCTGCCTACTGGATACCACAGGAGGCCATACAAGAGGCCGCTGATACCATCAAAACATGGGGACTTCAACCCGTTATCGGGCCTCACACCAACAGTTTGAACGTGAATGTGTATGCAGGTACAGCAGATGAACGTGCCGCTGACATCATGTGGGCACTCGAAGACGATTCAGTTAAAGCTATTATATGTACGCGAGGAGGCTATGGATCCATCCACCTGCTCAACCGCGTCCATAAGGAGTGCTACCAGCAGCACCCCAAATGGCTGATTGGTCATGGTGACATTACCACCCTGCTCAATGCCATCGTCAGTGCTGGCGTGATGAGTATTCACGGACCGATGGCTTACCAGATAGCCAGCAACGAAGGGATTGACTCTGAAATTACGCGCAGCATCCTGTTTGGCACTGTGCCACAATATAAGATTCCTGGAACGGCTCATAATGTATGCGGACATGCTGAAGGCGTGCTGATAGGCGGTAATCTCTCGAGTTTCTCAGCCATCGCAGGCACCAAATTCGTCCTGCCTGGCAATCAGGACCTGATCCTGCTCATTGAAGAGGTGGAGGAGTCGTTGCATGACATCGACAGACTCTTTTACATGCTTCGACTGCAGGAGGGCTTTGAGAGGGTAAAGGGTATCATCTTCGGCTCGTTCAATTCCATCAAGTTCGATCTTCAGTTTGGTAGTGTAGAGCAGATGCTGGTAGCCCACCTTCGCGACCTTGACATCCCTATCTGCTGTGGCTTCCCCGTTGGCAGCAACAGTTGCGTACCACTCATCGAGGGTGCACAATGTTCACTCGACGTCACTACGGAAGAGAGCACCCTGACTTTCAACATCGAGGGCGATAAGCATACCTATATTATAGAAAAGGAAGCGCCGAAGCTAATTAAGTAAATTCGAGACTTAATTGTCCATCGCCAAGGAGATTATAGCTCTTGCGATGATAGGGTGTGATACCGAACTGCTTGATGGCCTCACGATGTTTCTTGGTGGGATAGCCCTTGTTTGAAAGCCAGTCGTATTGGGGATATTCCTCAGCCAACTGGTTCATGTAGTCATCACGATAGGTCTTTGCCAGGATGCTCGCTGCAGCAATAGCGAGATACTTGCCGTCGCCTTTTACGATGGTGGTATGAGGCAACTGCTTACCATCAACGGGGTTCTTATAGGGTTTGAAGCGATTGCCATCTACAATGATAGCCTCTGGGCGCACTTTCAGTTGGTCAAGGGCCCGATGCATGGCAAGAATAGAAGCGTTGAGGATATTAATTTTGTCGATTTCATCGGGTGTAACGATGCCCACAGCCCATGCTACGGCATCGCGCTCGATAATCTCACGAAGCTGATAGCGCTTCTTCTCTGAAAGCTGTTTCGAATCGTTCAACAACTCATTCTGATAGCCTTCAGGCAGAATCACCGCAGCAGCATACACGCTACCAGCCAAGCACCCACGCCCAGCCTCATCGCAGCCTGCCTCAATCTTTCCTTCGTAATATTTGCTCAGTAACATCTTCAGAACATTTGAGACACGCGACGAATGCCAGCCACAAGGGCATCTATTTCTTCTTTCGTATTATAAAGGGCGAACGAGGCTCTGACAGTGCCGTTGATGCCTAAGCGATCCATCAATGGCTGAGCGCAATGATGACCTGTGCGAACGGCTATTCCCAGGCGATCAAGCAAGGTGCCCATATCCAGATGGTGGATCTCGCCCACGTTGAAGCTCACCACCGCATCTTTCTTAGTGGGATCCAAAGGCCCGTAGATCTTCAGCCCATCGATAGTCTGAAGCTGCTCCATGCAGTAACGAGTAAGTTCCTGCTCATGCTGCTGGATGGTTTCAAAGCCGATGGAATCGATATATTCAATGGCTTTGGCAAGTCCGTGAGTAGCTACATAATCGGGGGTGCCAGCCTCAAACTTAAACGGCAGGCGCTCAAAAGTGGTTTTCTCCCAAGTCACCTTGTCGATCATCTCGCCACCACCCTGATACGGAGGCAACTTTTCGAGCCATTCCTCCTTACCATAGAGCACGCCAATGCCCGTGGGACCATACATCTTATGACCGCTAAAGGCAAAAAAGTCACATTCCATCGCCTGGACATCCACTTTGAAGTGGGGTGCGCTCTGGGCACCATCCACCAAAACGGGGATGCTATGGGCATGAGCTATCTTGATAATCTGCTCTACTGGATTTATCGTACCCAATACATTACTCACATGAGCCACACTGATGATCTTGGTGCGAGGGGTGATCAAGGATTCCAACTGATCCAAGCACAGGATACCATCGTCGGTAATGGGGATATGTTTGACGAGAATCCCCCGTTTCATCGCCTGAAGCTGCCACGAAACGATGTTAGAGTGGTGCTCCATCTCGGTGACGATGACCTCATCGCCAGCCTGCATCTGCGACTCACAGAACGAGCTGGCCACCAAGTTGATCGCCTCAGTAGTACCACGGGTGAATACGATTTCCTCGATCTTCTTGGCATTGATAAACCTACGCACTTTTTCACGTGCTTCCTCATGCAGGTCGGTAGCCTGCTGACTCAGATAGTGAACACCACGATGCACGTTGGCATTCACATTCAGATACTCATCCCTCATGGCATCGAGCACCATGAGCGGCTTCTGCGTGGTAGCCGCATTGTCAAGATAGACCAGCGGCTTCTTATAAACCTCGCGACCCAGAATCGGGAAATCTTCGCGTATCTTATTTATATCGTACATATCTTATTTACAAAGTCGGCAACCATCACACTTGTTGAGCTCACCCCTGAAACGCTTTTCCACCAGATAGTGCAGGCGATCACGGAGGGGTTCGAGCTGCATCTTGTCGATCACTTCGTTGATGAAGGCATTCTGTAACAATAACTTGGCCTCCTGCAAAGAGATGCCTCGCTGACGCATATAGAAGAGGGCAGCATCATTAAGCTGACCTACGGTTGAACCATGGGCGCACTTCACATCGTCGGCATAGATCTCCAGCATCGGCTGAGTGTACATACGAGCCTCCTTCGTTGCCGTCAGGTTCTGATTGGTCATCTGCGAACTCGTCTTCTGAGCCCCATGCTCTACTAACACACGACCTGCAAAGGCACCTGTAGCCTTATCATCGAGCACATACTTATAGAGCTCGTTCGAGGTACAGTGGGGTACCTTGTGGGTGATCAGCGTATTGTTATCCACATGCTGCTCCTTATCGGCTATCACACAGCCGTAGCACTGGCACTCAGAACCCTCACCACTGAAAGTCAGGTCGAGTTTATTACGGGTAGTACCATTATGCAGGGTAATCACATTATGGTTCACATGACTGTTAGCCTGCTGGTCGATATAGACATTGCTCACACGGACATTCTTATGATGTGTCTCTTCCATGCAATAGAGGTCGAGTGATGCATGGTCGCCTACGTAGGCTTCGATCACTTGTGTCGCAAGGAAATTGCGATCATCAGCCGCATGGTCGCAGAAGAGCATCTTTATTTCTGCACCTTCCTCAAGCACAATTAGCACGCGACGATTCACCATCAGATCAGGCACCTGTCGCTGGGCATTCTGAGGGGTAGCCTTCAAAATGTTGATCACCTGGATGGCACGATCCACCTTGACGTTCTTGGGTACATAGATCAGCAGACCATCTTGCGCCAACATCGTGTTAAGCGCAGTGACAGCATCCTCACTGGTCTTAGCCAGCTTGGCATAGTATTTTGATAGCAGCTTCGGATTATCTCTGAGCGAACCAACGATGACACCTTGGGGAAGATGACCCTTCGGCTGGGCTTGGGTATAGAACATATCGTTCACCACGAAGTAGAGACTCGTGGAGAGATTCGGCACATCACAACGGAAAGCCTCATAGGGATCGACGGGTATCTGCAGGCGACTGAGGTTGACACCATAGTCGGGCTCAAAGAGCTTCTGCATATCGGTGTATTTATAGCGTTCCACCCTTTTAGAGGGGAAGCCCTGCTTGCGGAAGTTCTCAAAAGCCTGATCTCGCACAGCATTCATTGCCTCCGGCGCATGGTCGAAGATGATCTGCCGAGCCTGCTCGTAGAGTTCAATATATTGTTGTTCGCTACCCATTACTCTTCTCCGATTTCTTCCTTAATCCAGTCGTAGCCGTGCTCCTGAATCTCCTTGGCGAGCTCAGGACCACCCGTCTTCACGATGCGACCTTTATAGAGCACATGCACGAACTGAGGTTTGATCATCTCCAACAGGCGATCGTAGTGCGTGATGACGATACAAGAGGTTTCTGGTGTCTGCAGTTTGTTCACACCCTCAGCCACGATACGCATGGCATCAACATCAAGACCAGAATCCGTCTCGTCGAGGATACTCAACTTCGGCTCCAGCATTGCCATCTGGAAAATCTCGTTGCGTTTCTTCTCACCACCGCTGAAGCCCTCGTTGACAGAACGGTTAGCCAACTTTGAATCCAGCTCCACAATCTTACGCTTCTCGCGCTGCAGCTTCAGGAACTCTGCCGCATTCATCGGATCCAGTCCCTGATACTTACGCTTCTCGTTGATAGCCGCCTTCATGAAGTTAGTCATCGACACACCTGGGATCTCTACGGGATACTGGAAGGAGAGGAACAGTCCCTCATGGGCACGATCCTCTGGCTTCATCTCCAACAGGTTCTTGCCGTTGAAATAGGCCTCACCCTCCGTCACTTCGTAGAGCGGATTACCCACGAGCACAGCACTCAGGGTTGACTTGCCCGAGCCGTTAGGACCCATGATGGCATGCGTCTCACCATCGTTGATCACGAGGTCGATGCCCTTCAGTATTTCTTTATCACCAATCTTAGCGTGTAAGTTCTTTACTTCTAACATATTTTTCTATTTGTTTTATAGGAAGGCGTAGCGGCAGATGAACAGGATAGCCAGAAGGAAGGTGCCCCAGTTCATGTTGTTACGTGCGTCAATATCCTTAAACGTGCCTGACAGCAGATGGATCAGTACATAGGAAATCACACCCATGAGGATACCATCAGAGATGCTGTAGGTCAGCGGCATAAGCACGATACAGATAAAACAAGGTATAGCCGTTACATAATTGGAGAAATCAACCTTGCGGATATCGTACATCATCATGACACCCACCAAAATCAGTGCCGCAGCTGTAGCCTGTTCAGGAATAGCCAGGAACAGTGGGGCAAAGAGCAGTGCCACAGCAAAGCAGATGGCTGCAGTAAAACTGGTCAGTCCTGAGCGTCCGCCTACATTCACACCAGAGGCACTCTCTACGTAAGTCGTTACCGTCGAGGTACCAAGCATAGCACCGACAGTGGTACCGATGGCATCAGCCATAAAGGCCTGATTCAGGTTCTTTACATTACCATTGTCATCAACCATACCTGCACGGTTGGATACACCAATCAAGGTGCCGATGGTATCGAACATATCGATAAACAGGAAGGTGAGCACCACGACAATCATATCTACCGTGAGTATATTGTGCCATTCAAACTGGATGAAGATCGGACTGATAGACGGTGGGACAGACATGATACCGGAATAATTGGTGATGCCCAAGGGGATACCTACGATTGTTGTCACCAAGATACCAATGAGCAGTGCACCCGTAACTCTTCTTACCAGGAGTGCTGCCGTCAGTATAATACCAAAAATACCAAGGAGCACTGCGGGATCGTGCAGATTACCCAGTGTGATAAACGTAGATTCTGATGAAGCCACTATACCAGCACCCTTCAGTCCTACGAAAGCGATAAAGAGTCCGATTCCTGGACTGATAGCTCGACGCATGACCAAGGGAATGGCATTGACAATATGTTGGCGCAAGCCGGTAACAGTCAGCAGGATGAAGATGAGTCCCTCTATCATGACAGCAGTCAGCGCAAACTGCCACGAATAGCCCATGGTTAGCACGACGGTAAATGCAAAGAATGCATTCAGTCCCATGCCAGGAGCCAAGACAAAAGGCAGTTTGGCATAGAGCGCCATCACCAAAGTAGCTACAACAGCAGAGATACACGTTGTAGTAAACACGGCACCTGCATCCATACCTGTAGCAGAGAGGATGCTGGGATTGACAGCTAAGATATAAGCCATCGTTAAGAAGGTGGTAATGCCACCTATCACCTCCTTGCGTAAGGTCATCTTGGAGGGATCAAATCCAAATAGTTTCTCTAACATAGTCTTTATTATTAATTATCCAACAGTTCCTTCTAATGATACACTAAGTAGCTTCTGAGCCTCAACGGCAAACTCCATCGGCAACTTCTGAAGCACCTCCTTGGCATAGCCGTTCACAATCAGACCAACGGCCTGCTCTGTGGGAATACCACGTTGGTTACAATAAAAGAGCTGATCTTCGCTGATCTTACTCGTTGTGGCCTCGTGCTCAAATACGGCTGTATCGTTGTGTACATCCATATAAGGGAAGGTGTGAGCACCACAATCAGAACCCAGCAACAGCGAGTCGCACGATGAATAGTTACGGGCATTATCCGCATTCGAAGTGGCACGCACCAAACCTCGATACGAATTCTGCGAGTGTCCGGCAGAGATACCCTTAGAGATAATGGTGCTCTTGGTGTTCTTGCCGATATGGATCATCTTCGTGCCTGTGTCAGCCTCCTGATAGTTGTTGGTGACAGCTACGCTGTAAAACTCTGCCTGTGAATTGTCGCCACGCAGAATACAAGAGGGATATTTCCAAGTAATGGCAGAGCCTGTCTCTACCTGGGTCCATGAGAGCTTGGAGTCAACACCACGCAGATCGCCACGTTTCGTTACCAGGTTCAGCACACCGCCCCTACCCTGTTCGTCGCCTGGATACCAGTTCTGAACGGTAGAGTATTTCACTTCGGCACGATCCTTCACAATGATCTCCACAATGGCAGCATGCAACTGGTTCTCATCGCGCATGGGCGCCGTACAACCCTCAAGATAAGATACGTATGCATCGTCATCTGCAATGATCAAGGTACGCTCAAACTGACCCGTATTCCTGGCATTGATGCGGAAATAGCTGCTCAATTCCATCGGACAGCGCACACCCTTGGGGATATACACAAATGAGCCATCGCTGAAAACAGCCGAATTAAGTGCTGCGAAATAGTTGTCACGATAGGGCACCACACTACCCAAGTACTCACGCACCAGATCCGGATGCTCCTTGATGGCATCGCCGATGCTACAGAAGATAACACCCTTCTCGCGCAGTTTCTCCTTAAAAGTAGTCTTCACCGAGACGGAGTCCATGATGGCATCGACGGCAGTGTTTCCACTCAGCGCCAAACGCTCCTCAAGGGGAATACCCAGCTTATCAAATGTCTTCTCGAGTTCAGGATCAATCTTACCATCGCCCTTGGGCTTCTTTACCATCGGATCGGCATAATAAGATATAGCCTGATAGTCGATAGGGGGCACATGAACATGTCCCCACTTCGGCTCCGTCTGCTCCTGCCAATAGCGGAAAGCCTTCAGTCTGAATGCAAGCATCCATTCAGGCTCCCCCTTCTTAGCAGAGATGAGCCGAACGATATCCTCGTTCAGCCCGACTGGTATAATCTCTGTATGAACGTCCGTGGTGAAG
>CACZTJ010000053.1 GCA_902784065.1 uncultured Prevotellaceae bacterium
CTCCTTGGGGATGAACATCTTGTCGGTGGGCTGGACGTTGAAGGCGTCATACCAGCTGTCGATCATCGGCAGAGCGGCATTCACACGGAATTTATTCGGTGAATGAACGTCACTATTCACGATGTAGGCGAGGAACTCAGGCGTAGTGTTGCTGGCCCAGATACGGGCGTATGCCAGATAGAAGCGCTGGGCTGGCGTAAAGCCGTCTTTTGCCTCCTGAGGCTCCTGCTTCATACGGTTCTGGAAGGCACGATAGGCCACCTGAAGTCCGCCATTGTCACCGATGTTCTCACCAAGCGTCTTCTCACCGTTGACAAAGAGTCCGGGCAGCGCCTCCTGCTTTGAGAACCAGTCGGCAAGCACCTTGGTACGCTCATCGTATTTAGCCTTGTCTTCAGCCGTCCACCAGTTAGCCAGATTACCGTCCTTGTCAAACTGACAGCCCTCGTCGTCGAAACCGTGACTCATCTCATGGCCGATAACTGTTCCTACGGCACCGTAGTTGCATACATAATCAGCTTCAGGATCAAAGAACGGGGGCTGGAGGATAGCAGCAGGGAAGTTGATGCTGTTGAAAAGCGGGTTGTAGAAAGCGTTCACCGTCTGAGGTGTGCAGCCCATTCTGGTCTTATCTACGGGCTGATGCCAGTGCTTACGGAAATTGGCAGCACGTAACTCCTGTTTGATGCGGATAAAGTTCTCTACGAGATTCTGATCCTCGCGGATGTCGATAAACTTCTCCATATCCTCCCACTTGTCGGGATAGCCCACATTAATATAGATAGCATGCAACTTCTCCAGCGCCTTGGCCTTGGTAGAGTCGCTCATCCAGGTATTCTCCTTCAATCGGTCTTCGAAAGCCTGCTGCAGGTCTTTCACCATACGATAGACACGCTGCTTGCTGGCCTCAGGGAAATACTCAGCCACATAGAGCTTGCCGATGGTCTCGCCCAGATTGCCGCTGATGGTGTTGACAGCACGCTTCCATCGGGGCTCCTGTTCCTGCACACCGCTGATAGCCTTGCTGGCCTCGAAAGAACGGTCGGTGAAAGCATCGCTCAGGAAACGACTGTAGGCCTTTACCACCTTCAGCTCCATATAAGCCTTCAAATCCTCTACACTCGTCTCGGCCAGTACCTTTTCCACCTCGTGCAGGGGATCCAACTGACTTACGTCTACCTTATCGATATCCTTAGGCATATCGAGCGCATCGCGGTAAGCTATCCAGTTGATACCCTTGAAGTCGTTCAGGAACTGCTCCCATGGCATCACATGGATGGTTTTCTGCGGGTCGCGCTGATCCACCTGACTCAGCGTCTTGATACCAATTCTGTACTCGATGGCCCATGCAGCCTCCATCATACGCTCGGCATCGGCATCGCTGTTGCCCACCATTTTCAGGAAGTCCTTGTTCAGGCTCTTGATGGCGGCTACCACAGCTTTCTGCTGCTCGTTGGGCTCGGTATAGTATTCCTGAGGCAGTGATGCACCGCCATGACCAGCGTCAATCAGATACTCCGACGAGTTGAGGGCGTTCAGACCAAGGCTCATGCCGAAGGGAGCGGTATTGAATCCCTTGGCATCGAAGTCGCACATCAGCTGCAAGGCCTCCTCGCGGGTCTTGATGGCACGTACCTGCTTCAGATAAGGCAGAATCGGCTCATAGCCCATCTTGTTACGGCCTACGCTGTCAATGTAAAGGCGATAAAGCGCACCAATTTTCTGCCCGTCGCTGCCCTGTGGCAGATCTTTCTGGTCGGCATATTTCATAATCAGCGCGTTGATGCGCTCATTGTTCTGCTCTTCCAGGTCAATGAAAGCACCGTTCATGGGGTGCTCCTTGTCCAGCGGGTTGTTCTTCAGCCAGTTGCCGACGGCATACTGCCAGAAATCGTCACCAGGTTTTACACTCTCATCAAGGTTTGCTCTAAAGTTCTGTGCCGAGCCGGCCATACTTACCAAGGCCAGTACTACGACGATCATTAATTTTCTCATCATACCGTTATTTTATTGATTATTCATTTTAGGTTTTTACAAAATTAAGCAAATTTGTCCAACCGCATCGTCGCGAATGCCAAAAGTGCTCAACTTTTGCATATTTTAAATCATTTTTTGCATATTTTGAAACTTATATTGCAAATTTTGAAAGTTATGAGCCAAAAAATGACGATTTATCAAAATTTTATAGTATATTTGCAGGCAAAAAGATATCTATTAACAAATGGGAATCAAACAGATTGCTGTTATTTCAATGGTCGGCATGCTTCTGACTATTATAGGCTGCGGTGGCAATGGCACTGGGGTGAAGAACCAACAGGCCAAGACCGAGGCCGATAGTCTTATACGCGACGCCTATCTGAACAACCAATACGGGCGACTGGAGATGCTTGCCGACAGCTTGAGAAATGCTGGTGACATCAGCGATATGAAATCGAGCTACTGGCTGGGATATGCCAACGACAAGCTGATGCGCAAACGTCTGGCGGAGTTCTTCTGGAACATGGGCATAGCCGCATTCAATCCTGAAGAAGATCAGGAAGATACCGAGTTATATGCCGAGATGGCCAGCCGACTGGCAGGATTAAAATGTACGCTAGGCGCATACGAGGAGGCACTCAAGGTGGCACGCGCGGCGGTCACTCAGTTACAGCAGATGGGCTGCGACACGACCAGCAACTACACAAACCTTATTATATATATAGGTTATTGTCAGAGCCGTTTCGGACTGAACAGGAGCACAGCGGCAGAAACCTTGGAGGAAGCCTATCAGCAGCACCTCGGCTTCATACGCAAGCAGGCATCGAGTGATGCCTACCGACTGGCTATCATCGGCCTGACCAACATCTGCTACAACTACTCCGACTTGTGCGACTTCGACAACCTGCTGTTCTGGGCCAACCGCTACGACAGTCTGGTAACCTGCTATGACAAGACGGGACTGGCTGCGGCCAACTACACTGACAAGCAGCACGGCCGTTCCTGCGTGTTCCGTGCCAAAGCCCTCGAAGGTCTTGGGAAGAAAGGAGAGGCCGACAAAGCCTTTGCCGAATTCGAAAAGACACACTACAGCCAGACCGCTGACGGCGCGATTCTTGCCGCCGACTATCAGATGTTTGCCAAGAAATGGAAGGATGCTGCGGAGAGCTGGAGTTACCTGGATGAATTCAGGAAGGAATTCTCTGCAGACTATTCCCTGGAGAATATCCAGTTGACCTTCCTGAAGAAATACGAATCCAACCTGATGGCGGGGCGTAAGGACTCAGCTATGGCTACAGCTATGGATATCCTTGCACATCTCGACTCGACCATCAACGCATCGAACCGTACGGATGCCATCGAGCAGGAGACCGTACGCAAGAAAGAGGCGGAGATGACGGCAGAAAAGGAGCGCCTGGAGGAACAGCAATGGTGGACCCGTCTGGCCGGTATGGCAGTGCTTATCATTGCCCTTATCATCTATATCTTCATTCATAACCGCATGTCGGCACGACTGAAAAAGGCGCATGAGGCATTGAAGGTGGCCTACGACCAGCTGGAGGAGACCACCGCCGTGAAGGAGCGTATGGAGAGTGAGCTGCGCATTGCCCGTAACATCCAGATGTCGATGGTGCCCAGCGTGTTCCCAAATGTCAAGGGACTCGACATGTATGCCTCGATGACACCTGCCAAGGAGGTAGGCGGCGACCTCTACAACTATCTGCTGCTGGACAATAAGCTCTACTTCTGCGTGGGTGATGTGAGCGGCAAGGGTGTGCCCGCCTCACTGTTTATGGCACAGGCCACACGACTGTTCCTCACACTGGCCAAACAGGGTATGTCGCCTGCAGAGATCTGCACCCGCATGAACGATGCCTTATCGGGCGACGACAATGAGACCAGTATGTTCGTGACCTTCTGGCTCGGACTCGTAGATCTCACCACCGGACATCTCACCTTCTGTAACGCAGGCCATAATCCGCCCGTGATAGGAGGCGGCGAGGAGCATGGCACACTCCTGGATATGATTCCCAATCCGCCGATTGGTATCATGCCTGGAATGGAATACATCAATGAAGAGGTGGAGACCATCAAGGGCCGACCGCTCTTCATCTATACCGACGGACTGAACGAGGCAGAGAACAAGGAGAATGAGCAGTTTGGCGACGATCGCCTGCTCGAGATCCTGCGCCACTTGCGTTTCAGCTCAGCGCAGCAGATCATCGAATCACTCGGTGTGGAGGTAGAGGCTCACCGTAATGGTGCTGAGCCCAACGATGACCTCACGATGATGTGTCTCAACATAACATAGGCTACTTTTTTATAGAGAAAACATAAAATAACAAAACAATAATATAAATATTATGAGAATGAAAAAAATTAAGTGGACAATTATGCTCGGCACTTTAGTCGGGCTGGTGTCGTGCGGCTTAGACATGCCGAAAGAGACACAATCTTCGTTCGAAACAATGACAGTGGAGAAATCTGACATTGAGTTGCCTTATAAGTTCAGTGCCAGAATGAAAGGTCAGAACGACGTAACAGTAACGCCACAGGTCAGTGGCCAGTTGATGAAGATTTGCGTGTCCGAGGGTCAGCAAGTGAAACAGGGGCAGACGCTCTTTATCATCGACCAGCGCAACGCACAGCTGGAGCTGGAGGCTGCACAGGCCAACCTGCAGGCTGCGTTGGCTCAGGAGAACTCTGCCAAGCTGGAGTATGAGTCGAACAAGAACCTGTTTGACAAGAAGATCGTGAGCAGCTACATGCTGAACAACTCAGAAAACTCATACAAGCAGGCTCAGGCTGCGGTGGCTCAGGCCAGAGCTGCAGCAAACCGTGCAAAGGTGAACCTCGGTTTCTGCACCATCACGGCTTCCGTATCAGGTGTGATCGGTGAGATTCCTGTACGTGCTGGTGACCAGGTATCGCCTGCTACACAGTTGACCATCCTGAGCGGCAACACTTCGATGTATGCTGAGATCTCTGTAACAGAGGCCATCATCGAGTCAATGGTGAAAGAAGGTGTTAAGGCTGCAGATTTAGAGAAGAATCTGGCTAAGCTGCCCGATGCCACATTTATCATGAAGAATGGTACGGAGTATCCCCACAAGGGTCGCGTGGCCAGTCTGACGGGTGTCGTGAATGCCGCCACCGGTTCGTCTGGCATCCAGGGTACGGTCGTGATGAACTTCGCCGAAAAGGGCGTGATTGTCATTCCCCAGAATGCTGTGATACGCCTTCAGGACAAGACACAGGTCTTTAAGGTTAAAGCCGACAGTACTGCCACCGCTACCGACGTGACCATCGAAGATACTGGTAACGGTAAGGACTTCATGGTGACCAGCGGTTTGAATTCGGGTGACAAGATTGTGACAACTGGTGCCAACAACGTGACCGACGGCCAGAAAGTGCTCTTCCCAGAGGAAGTGAAAAGTGCAAAATAAACAGTGAAAAAATAGCTTCCGCATGAAGAACAATATATTTATCAACAAGATTGTGATGGCATGTGCCATCTCTATTGTGATAGCACTGGTGGGTTATATCTCAATGAGCACACTGCCTGTTGAGCAATACCCTGATATCGCGCCGCCTACGGTGCAGGTAACTACCAGCTACACTGGTGCTGACGAGAATACAGTCATGAAGTCGGTGATCCAGCCACTTGAAGAGAATATCAACGGTGTGTCGGACATGACTTACATGACCTCTAAGGCTTCGTCGAACGGTGATGTAGAAATCAATGTATATTTCAAACAGGGCGTCGATCCTGACATGGCTGCGGTAAACGTGCAGAACCGCGTTACCCAAGCACAGTCGCTGCTGCCTGCCGACGTTACCAAGATCGGTGTGACAGTGCAGAAACGACAGAACAACATCCTGCAGATCTTTGCAGTGAGAAGTGTTGACGGTAAGTACGACGAAGACTTCGTTTCGAACTACGTGGATATCAATATCAAACCACGTCTGATGCGTATTACTGGTGTGGGTAGCGTACAGAACCTGGGAAACACCTACGCCCTGCGTATCTGGCTGAAGCCCGACGTGATGGCACAATATGGTCTGACACCTAACGATATCTTTGCAGCCATCGACAAGCAAAGCTTCGTTGCAGCTACGGGTTCATTAGGCGAGCAGTCAGGCAACTCCTACCAGTACTCGATGCAGTACAAGGGTACACTGAAGAGTGTAGAGGAGTTCAACGACATCGTGCTGCGCACCAGTGGCGGTGGTATGCTGCACCTGAGCGACGTGGCCGAAGTGAAGATTGGTGCCATGAGCTACAACTTCACATCGAATATCCAAGACAAACCAGGCGCCCTCTTTATGGTGTTCCAGGCACCGGGTGCTAATGCCACCCAGGTAAACGCCCTTATCAACAAGACGTGCGAGGAGATGAAGAAGAGCATGCCGGCCGGACTGGAGTTCGTGACCATGATGACCAGTGATGACTTCCTCTTCGCTGCCATCCACAACGTGGTTGAGACGCTTGTCATCGCCATCATCCTCGTGGTACTTGTGGTGTTCTTCTTCCTGCAGAACATCAAGGCCACCATCATCCCTTCTATCTCGATCATCGTATCGCTGTTGGGTACCTTCGCCATCGTATCGCTGGCTGGCTTCTCGCTCAACATCCTGACGCTGTTTGCCCTCGTGCTGGCTATCGGTACGGTGGTGGATGATGCCATCGTGGTGGTAGAGGCCGTTATGGCGAAGATGGAGAATGGTATCAGCGATGCCCGCGAAGCCACCCGCCAAGCCATGAACGAGGTGTCGGTAGCCGTTGTATCGTGTACCTTAGTATTTATGGCAGTGTTTATCCCTGTGACCTTCATGCCTGGCACGTCAGGTACGTTCTTTACCCAGTTCGGTATCACGATTGCCTCTTCTGTAGGTCTGTCGTGTGTATCGGCCCTCACCCTCTGCCCTGCCCTCTGCGCCATCATGATGCGCGTGACGGAAGGCAAGAAAGAAGGTAAGGGTCTGACCTATTACACAAAGAAGGCCTACACCGTAAGCTATAACGCCATCTACAACAAATACAGCAAGAGCGTTCAGAAGTTCATCAAGCGCCCCCTCTTGGCATGGAGCCTGTTGGCACTGGCCGCTGTATTATTGGTATTCTTCATGAAGAGTCTGCCTTCTGGCCTCGTGCCACAGGAGGACCAGGGTGTATTCCTGGCAGAGGTGCGTGCCCCTGAGGGTACCACGCTGAAGCAGACCCGTGAGATCATGAAGCAGGTGGAGGCAAAGGTGAAGAAGATTCCCGAGCTGGAGAGCTTCGCCGTATGCTGCGGCTACGGTATGGTATCTGGCCAAGGTTCTAACTTCGCCACACTGATTGTTCGTCTGAAGAACTGGGAGGATCGTCCTGGCATGAACCACCTGATTGATCTCGTTATCGGTCGTTTCTACTACGACTGTATGGACATCAAGGACGTGCAGGTGCTGCCCTTCCAGATGCCGCAGATTCCTGGCTATGGTACGAGTAACAGTGTGAGCCTCGTGGTAGAGGATCCAACCGACGGCAACTTGTCGGAGTTTGCCAAGCAAACCGAGAAGTTCCTGGCAAAGCTGTCTGAGCGTCCTGAAATCGGATCTGCTATGTCGTCCTATTCAGAACGCTATCCGAAGTATCAAATTGATGTTGATCCTGCCCAGTGCGACCGTTCCGGTGTATCACCATCTGAGGTACTCAACACACTCGGTGCTTTCTGTGGCGGCGCTTATATCGGTAACTTCAACCAGTTTGGTAAGGTTTACCGCATCATGGCAGCAGCCTCGCCCGAATACCGTCTCGACCCACAGTCGCTGTACAATATCTTCGTGCAGGTGAAAGGTGGCAAGATGGCCCCCATCTCTGAGTTCGTATCACTGAAGGAGATTGTAGGTCCGCCAAACATCGAGCACTTCAACCTGTACCAGAGTATCTCCTGCTTCGTGACAGCAGGTAGCGGCTACACTGAAGGTGATGCTCACAAGGCCATTGCCGAGGTGTTCAAGGAGGTGATGCCTGCTACTGCTACCTATGAGTACAGTGGTATGTCGCGCGAGTTGGAAGAGGCTGCAGGCTCTAATGCCACTGCCTTCATCTACGCGATCTGCGCCATTCTGATTTACCTCATCCTTGGATCGCTCTACAACTCATGGTTTACGCCGTTGGCCGTACTGTTCAGTGTGCCGTTCGGACTGATGGGTGCCTTTGTGTTTGCCTACTTCGGTAATATGCTGGGCTTGCCTGGTATGGACAACAATATCTACCTGCAGACGGGTGTGATCATGCTGATTGGTCTGTTGGCCAAGACAGCCATCCTGATTACCGAGTTCGCCACAGAGCGCCGTGCACAGGGTATGACCATCCCTGATGCAGCCTTCGAGGCTTGTAAGGAGCGTCTGCGCCCGATCCTGATGACGGTAGCCACGATGATTATCGGTATGATTCCCCTTGTGATTGAGGGTGGCGCCGGTGCCAACGGTAACCGTGCCCTCGCCCTGGGTGTCATCGGCGGTATGAGTGTCGGTACTATTGCCCTGCTCTTCGTCGTTCCTGCCTTCTTCATCGTGTTCCAGAAACTGCACGAGAAGTTTATGGGTTCTCCTAAAGTGAAAAATCAATTATGAATTGTGAATTATGAAATGTAGAAATATCATAGCAGTTGCAGCCGTGGGCTTTATGCTCACAGGCTGTGGCATATATAATAAGTACGAGCAGAACACACAGACGCCCTCCGATGCCTTTGGTACCGACAAGAGCATCCAGGCGGCCACCAGTGAGACGACCATCGCCCAGATGTCATGGCGCGAGTTCTTCACTGATCCTCTGCTCCAGCAGTTGATTGAGCAGGTGCTGGCGAACAATACCGATCTTAACTCTGCGCGCATTGCCGTGGAGAAGAGTCAGGCTGCGCTGACCGCTGCCAAGCTGGCCTACCTGCCCTCACTGGCCTTCGCACCTCAGGGGGCCCTCTCCAGCTTCGACCATAGTAAGGCTGTCAAGACCTACGACCTGCCGCTGCAGCTGTCGATGGATCTTGATGTGTTCGGCTCTATCACCAATAAGAAGCGCGCAGCAAAGGCCACGCTCCTACAGGCTCAGATGCAAGAGGAGGCCGTACGCTCCAATCTCGTATCTATCACGGCCCAACAGTATCTGATGCTACAGGTGCTCGACCGTGAACTGGAGATTCTCTTACAGACCGACAGTCTGTGGGACGAGTCACTCGAGACCGAGAAAGCACTCTGGGAGAACGGCAAGGCTTATAGCACCGCTGTCAACCAGATGGAGGCTTCTTACCTGAGCGTGAAGACACAGATCGTAGATACACGCCGTAACATCCGTTCTGTCGAGAATGCTATCTGTAAGCTGCTGGCTATCAGTCCGCGCCACATCGAACGCGAGAAGTGGGGCAGCTCTATCCTGCATTATGCTGAGGATGTAGGTGATGCCGAAGAGCGCGCGTTCAACGAAAAATACCTGAAGATTGGCGTACCAGCCCAGATGCTGGAGAATCGTCCAGACATCCGTATGGCCAACTACGCCATGGAGGAGGCTTTCTACAACACTGCTGCAGCACGTTCGGCCTTCTATCCCACCATCACACTTAGCGGCGCTGCCGGATGGACCAATAACTCCGGCATGGGCATCGTTGACCCAGGCAAACTGTTACTGAATGCGGTCGCACAGCTGACGCAACCCATCTTTGCACGTGGCAAGCTGATTGCCAACAAGAAGATTGCTAAGCTCACTGAGGAAGACATGCAGCAGAAATACGTGCAGATGGTCATCAATGCCGGAAACGAGGTGAACGAGGCCATGGCCGACTACACCACAGCCCGTGACAAGCACGATTTCTTCAAGCGTCAGGTAGAGGTGCTCCGTGAAGCATACACAGGCACCCATGAGCTGATGGATAATGGTAAAGCCAGTTACATCGAAGTGCTGAGAGCCCAGGAATCACTGCTTGATGCACAGCTCAGTTCGGCTATGAACATGTATTACGGTGCAGAATCCATCATCGCGTTGTATATCGCCCTCGGTGGTGGATCAAACTGAAAACCTGAATAAACGAGAACAATATCAATCATTATGAGACAACTACTAATTCTTATCGCTTTAGTCCTGACATGTCAGGCCAAAGCAGACATTTATCACGACATGGAACCTCTGACACTGGACACGCCAGAGATGAAACCCGAACTGGTTGACCTGACCGAACAGAATTCCATTCGTTTAGACATGGCAGCACCTTCTGCCAGTCCCAAAATGGATTTTGACTTCTTTAAGTCGAAGACAAATCCTGGTGTCAAACCCTATAAGTTCATGGACGACATGACCTTTGTAGGTATCCCCCTGTTTGTAGCTGGTTGGGCTCTCAAGGGCGATAAGGCCATGTTCCGTGTTAATGCCAAGGCGGATCAGGGTGGAAAGAAGAACACCCAACTCCTGACCGACTTCAAGACGGGTATCGACGACTACACGCAGTTCTTCGGCCCCGCTATGGTGGTCGGTTTGAAGCTGGGCGGCTACGAGGGTCGTAGTGACTGGCCTCGCTTGTTGGCAAGTGCTGGTATGTCGTATGCCATCATGGCTGTACTTGTCAATGGCATCAAATACTCTGCCAAAGAGATGCGCCCCGACGGATCTACCGCCAATTCATGGCCCTCAGGTCATACGGCAACGGCCTTTGTGGGTGCCACACTGTTGCACAAAGAGTATGGTCTGACACGTTCACCTTGGTGGTCTGTAGCCGGCTATGGTGTGGCTACGGCAACAGGTGTGATGCGTGTGCTCAACAACCGCCACTGGATCAGCGACGTGATGTCGGGTGCTGGTCTCGGTATTCTTTCCGGTGAGTTAGGCTATGCCCTCTGCGACCTGATGTTCAAGCAGAAAGGTTTGTTGCGCAATGATATAATACTGGATAAAGAGAATCCTTCGTTCTTCAGCATCTCTATGGGTTTTGGCCTTGGCAGCAAGGACCTCGACTTTGAGGAAGATGGCGAAAAGGCAAGTATCAAATTCCGTGCCGCAACGGTAGTTGATGCCGAGGGTGCCTACTTCTTCAACAAGTATATTGGTGTGGGTGGTCGCCTCAGAGTAAGAGCGCAGTCTGCCAAGGACTTCGGCGATTTTGCGAATTATGTGTCTATCGAAGACTATGATGCCTGGATGGGACTACAACACCTCTATCAGGCGGCCTATCCCGGCGACTATACGGGTACCCCTGAACAGAACGAGATTACCTACCTGGACAAAGTGGGCTATAAGTTTGAGTCTGAGAGCGGTTGGAATGAGAATGCCCCCGTCACCGACAGCTACGGCATCGTAAAGAGCGATCACATCACTGAGTTTACGGGCAGTGTCGGTGTGTATTTCAACCTGCCCCTCAGCCATCACTTCTCACTGGGTAGCAAACTGCTTGTCGGTCGTTCCATCACGCAGGAACTTGACATCGATGGTCATGCCGAGGGAAACAAGAAGGATATCAGCTACACGATGACACTTGACAACCGTCCGGGTATGAAGGAGACCAATGGTGATCCTAAAGTATCGGTCAACGACCTGATGTATCCTAACAACACAGGTGAGAAATGGAGCGACGACTGGGAATACCTCACTATTGGTGCCAATTCATCGACCTCGTTTGGTACGGGCCTCTCGCTCACCTATCGCTACAAATCAAATTTCTCTTGGCGTTTCTATTGCGACTACGACTACACCCGTAAGAACTTCACGGCCAGATATGACCCCTTCCACATGATGCGAGAGGGTCTGACAACTGGTGCCAGCTACTTGATGGACACTGCCGGAGAGTACGCCGACGAGCTGGGTCTTCAAGTCAGAGAGTACAAGACCCGCAAGAACATGAACTACTGGACACTGGGTCTCTCGTTCTTGGTGAACCTCTAACGAAATCATACAGATATCGTCAAAGAAATCCTCGGCCAAGCGGTCGAGGATTTCTTCTGATATTAATCGAGGATCTCGGTTATATGGTAGAGAGGGCGACGCTTCACCTCGGTGTATATTTGGCCGAGGTAGGTGCCCACGATACCTAAGGAGATCAGGATAAAGCCTCCTACCAGCCAGATGCTGAGGATGAGGGATGACCAGCCTGGTACGGCAGTACCAACTATAAGGGCATGCACCACGTAGATACCGATGCAGAAGGCGATGATGAGGAAGACTATGCCCAGATTAAAGATCAGGAACAGCGGCTTGACAGAGAAGGCAGTGATACCGTTAAGGGCGAGCCGCAGCATCTTTCCCAAAGTATATTTCGACTGACCTGCATAGCGTTCGCTAATGACATCATCGACGGTGGTATGCTGAAGACCGATCTGAGGAATCAACCCGCGCAGATAGAGGTTGTGCTCTTTATAGTCGGCTAGCATATCAAGCGCTCGACGACTCATCAGGCGGAAGTCGGCATGATTATACACGCTCTCGACACCCATGGAACTTTGTAACTTGTAAAATGCCTGAGCGGTGAACTTCTTCATAGGGGGGTCAGCATCTCGCGACACCTTCACACCATAAACGATATCATTGCCTGCCTCGAAATGGCGCACCATCTGGGGAATACATTCGATATCATCCTGCAGGTCGGCATCGATGGTGATGACGGCATCGGCCCACTCACGGGCGGTCATCATACCTGCCATAATAGCATTCTGATGGCCAACATTGCGCGACATGTTGATACCTCGCACGTACTTGTTCTCATCGTGGAGCTCACGGATCATCTGCCACGTTCGGTCACGACTACCATCGTTGACAAACACCATCATCGAGTCGGCGCTGACAAGCCCTTCTGAGATCATCCGCTCAAAAAGGGCGGTAAGCCGCTCTACGGAGTGGCGCAGCACCTCTTCTTCATTATAACAGGGGGATACAGTTGCTAATCTGATCATGACTTGAACTTTTCTACGAATTCATTGTAGGTGATAAACGCATGGCCACGGGCCTTGAGCATCTTGACGAGACGGTCGAGGCGATCGCACATCTGCTGTCCGCTATGATTCTTGATGATAAAAGGCATCTTGAACTCCGGATGCGCCTTTAACTCATAAAACTCCCAAGGGTGGAAATAGGTAACGAAATAGCCGTCCTTACGGAGTACACGGCGTACCATCCAGTGATAAAGTGCCTCGGGCAGGTTGTGGAGGGCCAGCCAGAATAGCGGGAAACGGATGAGAGGCGTGACGGAGGCAGGAATCTGCATGACACCATCCTTCATAAACCACGTGCGCGGTTCAGTGAGGTGCATATATCGGCCTGGGATAAAAGCGGGGTTGAGCGACGAGTTGTAACGATAACCTACACGTTTGATCTCTGACTCGACCACAGGGAACATACGGGGCTGACGATAACCATAGACCGTAAGACCTGTGACACGCTCTACAATCTCCTTGGAGCGCGCGAAGTCGGTCTCCTGAGGCTGCCAGTGATCGACACCATGACAGGCCACCTCATGACCTTCGTCGATGATACGCCGCATCACCTCTGGAGCATGCTCGGCAAAGTTACCCGTACAGAAGAATGTGGCACGCACGCCGTTCTGCTTCAACACATCGAGGATGCGGCAGGTGCCAACCTTCGAAACGGCCATACCCTGTTCCAAGGTGAAGTCAACACCATGTTCGCGAGGTACATCGAACTCTTCTGTATCAAAACTTAATAGTATCATATATTGAAACAGTATTTGCCTGCAAAAATACAGTAAATCTGAGAGAAAAAGAAATAAAAACACAGAATATTCGCCGATATGGGGATTTTTCCTTAACTTTGCAATCAAAATTCTGCGCGACATGCAAAAGAAAGAGACTCTGGGTGAACTAATCAGATTCGGCATCGTGGGTACCACGGCAGCGGCCATCCACTATGCCATCTACTGGGTATTGCAGCACTGGATAGAGGTGAACGTGGCCTATACCATCGGCTACGTGCTGAGCTTTCTAGTGAACTATTACCTCTCTGCGCATTTCACTTTCAAGGAGAAAACATCAGCGAAGAACGGAATCGGATTCGGCGGAGCCCACCTGGTGAACTACTTACTGCATATCGTGCTCTTCAACTTCTTCCTCTGGATCGGACTCAGCCGAGAGCTGGCACCAATCGCCGTGCTGGCCATCGCCGTGCCCACGAATTTCGTGCTCGTGAGATTTGTATTCAAACATTTTAAACGCTCATGACAGAACGACTGAAAATAGGCTTTGATGCCAAACGCATTGTGCGCAACGGCACTGGACTGGGGAGCTACGGACGCACCTTGGTGAACGATCTGGCGAGTTACCCGCTGGAGCTGAGACTCTATGCCCCTGATCAGGGAAGAGACGAGCTGAGACAACAAATCAGGCAGCAAGAGAACGTGAGCTTCTGCTACCCTGCCCAGTCGGCTCTGCCCTTCAGCAAGGCACTGTGGCGCTCGAAAGGGATCGTGAGCGATCTGAAGCGGGATGGCATCCAAGTGTTTCACGGCCTGTCAGGCGAACTGCCCATCGGCATCCGTCAGAGCGGCATCAAGAGCGTGGTGACCATCCACGACCTGATCTTCCTGCGCCACCCGGAGTTCTACCATTGGATCGACACGAAGATCTATGCATGGAAGTTCCGTCAGACTCTCCGTGAGGCCGACCATATCATTGCTATCAGCGAGTGTACGAAGCGCGACATCCTGGCGTATGGTAAAGTGGATGAGCGTAAGATCAGCGTGATCTACCAGAGTTGTGCGCCTAAGTTCTCTGTGTCCCAGAGTGCAACACCCAGTAACCGTTATATCTTGAGCGTGGGTTCCATCGAAGCGCGTAAGAACATCTTGTTGGCAGTGAAGGCTCTGCCCTATCTTCCTGAGGCGGTGAGTCTGGTGATCGTAGGCCGACACACACCCTATACCGACGAGGTGATCGCATACGCAAAGAAGGAAGGATTAACCCATCGTATCAAGATCATGCACGGGGTAAGCGATGAGGAGCTGCCTAAGCTCTATGCCGAGGCAGAGGCATTTGTATATCCCTCACGCTATGAAGGCTTTGGCATCCCCATCATCGAGGCCATCAGTTGCGGACTTCCCGTGGTGGCCTGCACAGGTTCTTGCTTGGAGGAGGCTGGTGGTCCTGATGCGTTGTATGTGGATCCCGACGATGCCGAAGCGATGGCGCAGGCCATCAAACAGGTGTTGAGAGGGGCCGAGGGTCGTGAGACGCGCATTGAGCGCAGTCAGAGGTATATCGAGCGGTTTGCAGGCAACGATGTGGCTGGCCAGGTGGTGGAGCTATATCGCAGGCTGTGTTAATCATATTTTCCATCTTACTTGAAGGTCGAGGCCGGTATCTGATGCTTTCGTGGAGAGTGTCAGACGGCGACCAATGGCAGCGCGTGCCATGAGCCAATATCGGAAACCCTCACCATAGAGCTGCATCACGGAATAGGTATAAAGGGGTGCGTTCTCATAGAGATACACACGACTGGCATAACTATCGGTGTGGTAATAGCTGATACCTAGATGAAGGGTGAGCCAACGGTGCTGGAAGGAAAAGCGCTGCGTGACCACCCTACCCCACGCATGCTGTTCCTGAGGCAGATAGCAGCCATCGAGTTGCGACAGACTGGAGAATCCACCAGCAACCTTATACTCGGCACTCAGACGGAAACGATGCGATGTGAGCGACAAAAGGGTGGTCTTCGAGTCATTGTCGCGCTGTTGCTGTTGCAGACGATAACGGGCAAAGAAGGTCCATCGGCGATGATGAAAGGTGCCTTGCAGCAGATGATCCCATGCATAGGAAGACTGCGACACACGATATCTCGCCCAAGCATAATAGGCATAGTCGGTATAGGCCATGAGTTCCAGATGGGGCGAGGGCTTCCATGTGAGGCCAATGTAGATGCCGCTTTCGTTTTGCGTTCTCCCTCCAGAACAATAGCTCTGTGCATCGAGCGACGCATAGCGGAAGGAATAGAACCGTTGCAACGCCATCAAGCTCCAGGCATCGCCGAGCAACAGACTGAATGAGTTGATGGTGGCCAGATGGCCTGACCTATCTATGGCTGTCTCACCATTCAGCGAGAGGCGGCGACTGGCATAGCCGTAAGAGAGACTGGTGTTGAAGAAATCGCGTCCCTGGGGATAATGCTGGCGATAAAGCAAGGCGGTGTTAGGCTGGAGCCGACGGGAGAGGTGGGCATAGAGAGTGTTCAGGTCAACATGCAGACCACGATAGGTGTAGATCAGACTGCCTCCCGTCTTCAGTGCCTCCAGGTTATGCTTCTTATCCATCTCGCCTTGGGTGCGATGATAAGAAGAACTGAGGATGGTGGCAGCTGTGCCGTTGCGATTGAGCGTGGCATCCTGAGAGCGATAGGAGAAGAAACCTGTGAACGAGAGATGGTCTGTGAGGCGAAGGGTGGCAGCAGCACCTTGCAGGTAGTTATCAGTACGAGAGGAGTGAGCCCTGAGGGTGGTCTGGGAGCGTCCGAGTGACTGTAGCATCGCCACCTTTCCAAAACCCGACTGGCTGTTCATCACCAAGCCCATGCCCATCGTCACCCGGTAATGCCCCAGGCACAGAGATTCCAAACGCCCCAGTCCTTTCAATTGCAGGTAGAAGGCATAATAATCATAGCCCCAACGGTTGCGGTTGGCGAAGAAGGGCTCACCGGCATCATTGGCGCCTAAGAGTCCTAACTTCACATAAGAGCCATAGTTGAACTGATAGCGCATCCAGTGGCGCAAGGAGGAGCCCAGATAGTCTTCGTTCTTTTCTTCAAAGGGTACACGGGCGGTGGCCATCAGTTCATGATGCCCATAGCGGGCTATCTCCTTCACCGAGGGGAAAGCGGGGCGCGCAGGCTCGCCGACGTAGCAGACACTGCTTAGAAGCTGGCGACTCGGCTCATCGAGCGAACGGATCATCAGCAACTCACCCTTGGATTTCATAGGGCCGTAACGATACAGGTATTCCACAATCTCCTCTATCTGCTGGGCAGAGAGGAAAGGCAGATCCTCCAGCTGCGAGCGCGTGGCGGTGTTGATGTCGAAGGGGTGCAGGGAGAGTTCACACAGCTGGTCATATACCTCCTCCCAGGCTGACGACTCAGCATCTTCGGCTGTCATCACCTCGCGCAGATATTCTTCCCATGGATAAGTGTCCTGAGCGGCTGCACCCAGTGATACCACAAACAACAATGACATGATTTGTGTCCTCATAATCTTCAATTTCAGTTTAACGATGCAAAGATAGCTATAATTTTGGGAATTAATGCTAAAAAAAGCAACTTTCTTAATTCTTATTTCTTAATTCTTAATTATATGCCGTAATTTTGCACCTGATATGAGAAAAATCGTGTTCACCATATTATGTTTGTGCCTGTGTCAGCAGTTGCTTGCACAAGCGTACAAGACGGCCGAAGAAGTGTTGGCCGAGATGGACTCACCTACCTTCGTTCCAACGGTGAAGGTGGGAAAGGTACTCCATGAAGGCGACAGCATCCAATATATGGAGATGAACAATGTATATGTGTATCCCGAACTGACCTTCAAGAACAAGAAACAGGCAGAGACGTACATGCGCCTGGTGACGAACGTGAAGAAAGTGCTGCCCATTGCCAAGGAGGCCCGACAGATGCTGATAGAGACCACAGAGTTCCTGGATATGCTGCCTGATGAGAAGGCAAAGAATGCCCACATCAAGCGTGTAGAGGAGGATATTTTCCGTACCTATAAACCAAAGATGAAGAAGCTGACCTACTCGCAAGGTAAACTGCTTATTAAGCTCATCGACCGAGAGTGCCACTCCTCATCCTACGATATGATCAAGGCCTTTATG